>CAKMPG010000234.1:0-2503 GCA_927911355.1 Streptococcus mitis
TTGAGTTCGAAGGCGAAACTTACCCATTGATCCGTGTGGAAATTTCATCAGACTCACACCCATTCTACACTGGACGTCAAAAGTTCACTCAAGCAGATGGACGCGTGGATCGTTTCAACAAAAAATACGGTCTCAAATAATGATAAAAAGACAGCTTCGGCTGTTCTTTTTTGTTTCTTGAAATCAACTGCTGTTTTCATGTTCCAAACTCATACTCTTCGAAAATCTTTTCGGTAATTTAATGTTAGGGGATTTATACTAACAATAGACTTTTAACCCTAAAATTGATAAAATAGGGAAGAAAATAATTGTAAAAGGAAACTATAAATCACCATGATGAACATGCAAAACATGATGCGTCAAGCACAAAAACTTCAAAAACAAATGGAACAAAGCCAAGCAGAACTTGCTGCTATGCAATTTGTTGGCAAATCTGCTCAAGACCTTGTCCAAGCAACCTTAACTGGAGATAAGAAAGTTATCAGCATTGAATTCAATCCAGTTGTCGTTGACCCAGAAGATCTCGAAACTCTTTCTGATATGACCGTTCAAGCCATCAACTCTGCTCTTGAACAAATCGATGAAACTACCAAGAAAAAACTGGGTGCTTTCGCTGGGAAATTGCCATTCTAAACATTAAAAAAACAAGCATTCAAGAGAATACTTGCCTATCATGGGAGGAACAACTGTTCCTCTTTTTGATTACTAAAAATTAAAGAATTCCATGGCCTGTTTGAAAAGCAATTCCGTATACTCTGGGTCTTCTTGCGCAATGGTAACCTGGTCTTGAATCATTTCCAAGTCATCCGTTATCATGCCATCAGCTCCCAAATGAACTGATTTATCAAAGGACTCTGAACTATTGATGGTCCACACGTACAATTTCTGATCGGTATTCCAAAGCTTGTTGACAAAATTTTCATCTAAAGTTGAATACTCCATGGTGTAACCTGTAGCCTTGGTTCTTGGAAAAATACTATTATAAGGTAGGATTAAAAAGACTGGCATTTGAGTATCGTAGGCTAAAACCTGGTCAATCACATGGTAGTCCAAGGATTGCATTTGGTGACCATTCTGCTTAAGAACAGTTCCATATTTTTCCATAAAGCGTTTCATCATATTTGGACTATCTTTTCGACTGGTTTTTAATTTCAATAAGGAGTTTTTGATGCAATTCATTGGCTTTATTGAGATAGTCATCAAAACTAGACACCTTGCTATGATAGCCATTTTCTGAAATATCAAGTTTGGTTAATTCTTCCAAAGTGAGATCCTGAGGATTGGCATTAACACCTGTTAAATTTTTGATATTGGCATCATGCATCATGACAAACTGGCCATCTTTGGTTTCCTGAACATCTGTCTCAACGAAATCTGGACCTAGTTGGGCTGTCCTTTCTAGAGATTGGACAGTATTTTGGACACCATTCTTATTAGATACTCCCCTGTGAGAAATGATTAAAGGTTTATGTGAAACTGGAGCTTCTAAATAAAACATAACCCTCAAGAGCGAAAAAAGATACCAGCACAGCCCATCACTCCCCATCTCATCCAGTGGTCTTTCTTTCTCCTTGGTGTGATTTCTAGTTCTTCTCCTGTTAAGAAGGAAACAAATTTAATGAGAAAGTAAGTCAAGGCCATATAGTGGAAATTCTTAATCAAGACAAAGTTGATAATTCCCAGTACAAGAGACTCCTTATGGGTCAAACCATCCATCAGTGCCTGACTTGCCAAGATTGGAATCAATAAAAGAATGAAAAATAGGTAGGTTTTGACGACAATCCAAAGCAAGTTCCAAATATAAAACCAGGAGTGCTTTCTTGTCTTTTCTAGACTGTATCTGACTGCTTCTTTGACTGTTTTCTTCTCAAATAAAAGCTGAGGTAGGGCAAACATGAAACGCACTGAAATGTAAAATAGAAGTAAAGCCAGAATAGTAACCACTATACCTACTAGCCAATACTTGTCTTCTACATAATCAACGATAAAGTCCGGAATGACAATTTTATTGAGGTAGTAAATCTTTAAAATCTTTCGAATCAATGGAAAGAGCATCATGACATAAAAGAAGATAAAGGCTATCTTTGCAAGCGTGACTTGCTTCATAAACAAGATACTTTGGCGAAAGACCTTACGACTGTACTCCAGCAAGGTCCTTTTTCATGGCATAATAAATGCCGAGCACCAATAAAGAGAAGTCCTATCTGGTAATAGGCGACCAGTAAATTAACGATTACCAGAACAAATAAAGCAAGACTAACAAAGGGAGAACCCTTTATAATGGCAAAAATATTGTTGTAGGATAGAAAGAGATAACCTGTCTGACGGAGCAAAAGTCCAGCAATCCAAGAATTTGACGGTAACCAGACAAACTCAATCATCATGAAAGTCAAGAAAAAGAGAAAGAGTATTTTATCTAGATTAAAGTATATCTGCTTAAAACCTAGATTTTTAGGTTTTTCAGGTTTCATAGGCACTCCTAATCAAATAATTGAGACAAGTC
>CAKMPG010000235.1:0-3634 GCA_927911355.1 Streptococcus mitis
GTCAGTAACATATATACGGCAAGGCGAAGCTGACGTGGTTTGAAAGAGATTTTCGAAGAGTATTAACTCTCACCTATTCATGCAAAGGAATTTTATGGAAGTTTATTTTTCAGGAACCATTGAACGGATTATTTTTGAAAATCCCAGCAATTTTTATCGTATCCTCCTCCTAGAAATCGACGATACGGACGCAGAGGATTTTGATGATTTTGAAATCTATTGTAACAGGAACCATGGCTGACGTAATTGAAGGCGAAGACTATACTTTTTGGGGGCAAATTGTCCAGCACTCCAAGTATGGGGAACAACTGCAAATCAGCCGATATGAACGCGCAAAACCAACTAGCAAGGGCTTGGTCAAGTACTTTTCAAGTAGCCATTTCAAGGGGATTGGTCTCAAGACAGCTCAGAAAATTGTGGATACCTATGGCGACAATACCATTGACGAAATTCTGCAATACCCGGAAAAGCTAGAAAGTATCTCCGGACTCTCTGCCAAAAATCGCGAGGCTTTCGTTTCCACACTTCGTCTCAACTACGGAACGGAGATGGTTTAGCCAAACTAGCCAACTACGGCATTCCCAACAAACTAGCCTTTCAGATTCAAGACTTTTACAAGGAAGAAACCCTTGATGTGGTTGAAAATTATCCCTACCAACTAGTTGAAGATATCAAGGGTTTGGGCTTTACTATTGCTGACCAATTAGCGGAAGAACTAGGTATCGAAAGTCAGGCTCCTGAACGCTTCCGTGCAGGACTAGTTCATAGTCTTTTTTCAGGCCTGTATGGAAACAGGGGATACCTATGTTGAAGCACGGGATTTGCTAGAACAAACCCTTACTCTCCTTGAGTCTTCCCGCCCCGTGGAACTGGATCCCAGCCAAGTGGCCCAAGAGCTCTCCTACCTAATTGAAGAAGACAAGGTTCAGCAGATTGATACCAAAATTTTTTGACAACAGCCTCTTTTTCGCTGAGGAAGGCATCCGCAGTCACTTGGTCCGTATCCTTGAAAAAGGAAAACAGAAGAGCCAGGATTTAAAAACCATTCAAAAACATATCACTACTGTCGAAAGAAGATCTGGGGATTAAGTATGATATCATTCAAAACAGGCTATCTGCGACGCTATCCAGAACAAGGTCTTTATCCTGACAGGTGGGCCCGGTACGGGTAAGACGACTGTTATCAATGGAATCATCGCTGTTTATGCCCTTTTAGAAGGACTTGACCTCAGGAAAAAAGCAACCTGCCGATTCTTCTTGCTGCTCCAACTGGACGAGCAGCTCGCCGCATGAATGAATTGACAGGTTTGCCTAGCGCGACCATACACCGACATTTAGGAATGACAGGTGACGATGATACCAGTCATCTGGAAGATTATCTGGATGCTGACTTTATCATCGTGGATGAATTTTCCATGGTGGATACTTGGCTGGCCAATCAACTCTTCTCCAACATCTCTTCTAACAGTAAGATCCTCATCGTGGGTGACAGCGACCAGCTACCGTCTGTCAGCCCTGGACAGGTTCTAGCGGATCTGCTTCATATTCCTTTGATTCCTCAGACTCGCTTGGAAAAAATTTACCGGCAAAGCGAAGAATCAACTATCGTCACCCTAGCTAGTCAGATTCGACAGGGCATCTTGCCAGCCGATTTCACCCAGAAAAAAGCAGACCGTTCCTACTTTGAGATCGCTAGTGGTCATATTCCTGCCTCCATTGAGAAAATCTTAGGCGCCGCCCTCAGAAGTGGAATCCCTGCCCGTGATATCCAAGTTCTGGCTCCCATGTACCGAGGGGCTGCAGGGATTGATGCCATCAACCAGCTCATGCAAGATCTGCTCAATCCACCACAAAAAGATCAACTCAGTTTTGAAGCTCCCCAGTGCCATTATCGTAAGGGCGATAAGGTCATTCACTTGGTCAACGATGCTGAAATCAATGTCTTTAATGGAGATTTGGGAGCTATCACAGACCTGATTCCTGGTAAATACACCGAGTCGAAACAAGACGAGATTGTCATTGATTTTGATGGCAACGAGGTCTCTTACCCACGTAACGAATGGTACAAGATTCGCCTGGCCTATGCCATGAGTATCCATAAATCACAGGGAAGTGAGTTCCCTGTTGTCATCCTACCTATCACTAGTGCTAGTAGGCGTATGTTGGAGCGCAATCTCATCTACACAGCCATTACACGCGCCAAAAGCAAGCTTATCTTACTAGGCGAATTACAGGCCTTCGACTATGCTACTCAACATATCGGAACTGCCCGAAAAACCTATCTGATTGAACGCTTCAGTGATTTATTGGATAATGTTGAAGAAAAGCAATCAGCTATCTATGAAACAGCCACATCAAGTACCTCTGAAAAATCCTACATCCTAACCGAAGAAAACTGGGACAGCATCCCCGCCATGATTGGGATTACAGACGCAGACCTCAGAGAGATTTTTGGAAAATAGTGCATAATAAAACCCACCAATTCAGGTGGGATTTTTGTTTTATTAAGATTATTTTACTGTTGCTGTGCTTGTAATCAATTCAACAGCTTTTTTTAATTGTGATATCATGTTTCAACATATCAGCTGAAAGCAAGCTTTGTACTTGTGCAACTTCCATGTTGTAATCTGCTGCCAATTGCTCAATTTCTTTTTTGGATTTCTTCTTCTGAAGCGTCAAATCCTTCAGCTTTGGCAACTGCTTCGATAACAAGGTTAGTCTTAGTACGTGACTCAGCTTCTCCCTCGTATTGTTTGTGAAGGTCTTCTTGAGTAGTTCCAGTGATTTGGAAGTACATGTCAGGGTTGATACCTTGACGTTGCAAGTTTCCAAGGAATTCGTTTACTGAACGATGAACTTCTTCGTGGATCATTTCTTCTGGAAGTTCTACGATTTCAGCATTTTCTACAGCTTTATCAATTGCTGCACCTTCAACGGCATCTTTGTATGCTTCTTCTTTAGCAGCAGCCAATTCCTTGCGGTATTTTTCTTTCAATTCAGCAAGTGTTTCAACTTCTTCATCGATGTCTTTTGCAAGCTCATCGTCAAGAGCTGGAACTTCTTTAGCTTTTACTTCGTGGATAGTTGTCACGAATTTAGCTTCTTTACCTGCAAGGTCTTCTGCTTGGTAGTCTTCTGGGAATGTTACGATAACATCAACAGTTTCGCCAGCTGAGTGACCTACCAATTGGTCTTCGAAACCAGGAATGAATTGACCTGAACCAAGTCCAAGCGAGAAGTTTCACCTTTTCCACCATCAAATTCAACACCATCGATAGAACCAACGAAGTCAATGACAACAGTGTCGCCGTTTTCAGCAGCAGCTTCTTTGATAACTAATTCAGCCAAGTTGTTACGTTCGCGTTCGATACGCTCTTCAACGTCAGCGTCAGTTACTTCTTTTTCTACATCTACTGATACTTCAAGGTTTTTGTAGTCACCCAATTTTACTTCAGGTTTTGTAACAACTTCAGCAGTGATAACCCAGTCTTGACCTTTTTCCATTGAAGTTACGTCAATTTTTTGGTTGAGCAACCACTTCAAGACCAGCTTCCTTTTAACAGCAGCTTCATATGCGTTTGGCAAAGAGCGTTCATACGTCTTGGAAAGTGACTCTTCACCAAATTTTTTGGTT
>CAKMPG010000236.1:0-2602 GCA_927911355.1 Streptococcus mitis
TGGAAAAGTATTTATCGGTAACAACTTTGACCAAGTATCTGAAAATGAAATTCGATAAAGACCCTTACTTGGAACGGGTCTATTTAACTGGTCAAGTTTCCAATTTTCGTAAACGACCTACTCACCAATATTTCTCCCTAAGGATGACCATGCAGTTATTCAAGCGACCATCTGGTCTGGAATTTATCAGAAATTAGGTTTCGACCTGGAAGAAGGGATGAAAATCAATGTGATTGGGCGTGTGCAGGTCTATGAACCAAGTGGTAGCTACTCCATCATCATTGAAAAGGCAGAGCCTGATGGAGTTGGTGCGCTTGCGATTCAGTTTGAACAACTCAAGAAAAAACTAACAGAAGAAGGCCTGTTTCAAGAACGCTTCAAGCAACCTCTGCCCCAATTTTCTAAGAGAATTGGTGTGGTAACCAGTCGTAGTGGAGCCGTTATTCGAGATATTATCACGACCGTCAGCAGGCGATTCCCAGGTGTGGACATTCTTCTCTATCCGACCAAGGTTCAAGGTGAAGGGGCTGCGGAGGAAATTGCTCGAAATATTTCGCGTGCTAATGAACGTGACGATTTGGACTTGCTCATTATTGGTCGTGGTGGTGGTTCCATCGAGGATCTCTGGGCCTTTAACGAAGAAATTGTGGTGCGGGCTATTTTTGAATCTCGTCTGCCAGTTATTTCTAGTGTGGGGCATGAGACAGATGTGACCTTGGCGGATTTTGTGGCAGATAGAAGGGCTGCGACTCCAACAGCTGCAGCTGAACTGGCAACGCCTGTGACCAAGTTGGATCTATTAGCTCATTTGCAAAATCAGGAAAAACGGATGGCAACAGCAGTCCGAAATGTCCTATCTAAGAAACAAGAAGCTTTGAAAAAATGCAGTCAGTCTGTTATTTTTAGACAACCAGAGCGCTTGTATGATGGTTATTTGCAACGCTTGGATCAACTGCAATTGCGTTTGAAACAAAGTTTGCGAACACGGATTTCTGATAACAAACAGATAGTACAAGCAAGGACGCATCGACTAGTCCAATTATCGCCTGTTACTAAAATCCAACGTTATCAGGATCGGCTTGTACAATTGGATAAGCTCCTACGTAGCCAAATGGCTTTGGTTTATGATGCCAAGGTTGCTGAGGTCAAGAGACTTTCAGAAGCCTTGCTCATGTTGGATACCAGTCGAATCGTGGCGCGTGGCTATGCAATTGTCAAAAAAGAAGAGTCCGTAGTTGATTCGGTTGAAAATTTAAAGAAAACAGACCAAGTAACGCTGTTGATGCGAGATGGTCAAGTAGAATTAGAGGTTAAAGATGTCAAAACAAAAGAAATTTGAGGAAAATTTAGCAGAACTGGAGACCATTGTCCAAAGTTTAGAAAATGGTGAAATTGCTCTGAAGATGCGATTGCCGCCTTTCAAAAGGGCATGGTCTTGTCAAAAGAGCTCCAAGCGACGCTGGACAAGGCAGAAAAGACCTTGGTCAAGGTTATGCAAGAAGACGGAACAGAAAGTGATTTTGAATGAAAAAACAAGAAAAAATTAGCTCTTGTTGAGTCAGCTTTGGAAGACTTTTATGGAGACCAGCAGTTTGCCTCTAGTTTGCGAGAGTCTGTTCTCTATTCCATTCATGCTGGTGGCAAGCGTATCCGGCCTTTTCTCTTGTTAGAAGTTCTGGAAGCCTTGCAGGTCGCTATTAAACCTGCTCACGCGCAGGTGGCTGCGGCCTTGGAAATGATTCATACAGGGAGTTTGATTCACGATGATCTTCCTGCCATGGATGATGATGATTATCGTCGAGGGCGTTTGACCAATCATAAAAAAATTTGGTGAAGCTATGGCCATTTTGGCTGGAGATGCTTTATTCCTAGATCCTTATGCCCTGATAGCGCAGGCAGATTTGCCAAGTCAGATCAAGGTTGGACTTGATTGCCAACTTTGATCCCTTGCTTCAGGAAGTCTGGGATATGGTTGCAGGCAGGTTTTGGACATGGAGGGTTGAACACCAGCACTTTGTCCTTGGAAGAACTCCAGACTGATTCATGCTAATAAGACTGGAAAACTACTAGCTTATCCCTTTCAAGCAGCTGCTATTATAGCCGAATTGGCACCTGAGATGCAGGCAAAGTTGAAAACTGTTGGTGAATTGATTGGGCTTGCTTTTCAAGTTCGAGATGATATATTGGATGTGACCGCTAGTTTTGAGGAAATCGGTAAGACACCACAAAAGGACCTGCAGGCAGAAAAGTCAACCTATCCTGCCTTGTTGGGCTTGGAAGAGGCTATTGCCTTTTGTAACCAGACTTTGGATCAAGCTAATGCCAAATTAGAAGAAATTGCCCAGCAGGTCCCTTTTGATATAGGATCGATTGTAAGTGTAGTAGAAAGTTTGAGAATCAATGGCTAAGGAAAGAGTGGATGTACTAGCTTATAAACAGGGCTTGTTTGAAACGCGAGAACAGGCTAAGCGCGGTGTGATGGCTGGTATAGTCGTAGCAGTTCTGAATGGAGAACGGTTTGACAAGCCAGGAGAGAAAATTCCAGATGACACCGAGCTGAAACTCAAGGGTGAAAAACTCAAGTATGTCAGCCGTGGTGGCT
>CAKMPG010000237.1:0-3258 GCA_927911355.1 Streptococcus mitis
GGCACCGATATTCTCAAAGATATGGAAGAGCAACATCATAATCAAACCTGTGGAAATATAGGTGTAGAACTGGTTATTTGATCTAAGAGTAATCTTCAACATACGGTAAATCAGCATGAGATAAAGGGCGATAACAAGGACAGAGCCAATAAAGCCAAAATCTTCTGCAATGACCGTAAAAATCATATCAGACTCACGAACTGGAATAAGCAGATTCGAAGCATTAAACCCCTGACCAAATAAGCCACCGCTCCCAATGGCAATTTGTCCTTGAGCCTGTTGGTAAGTAGTTGTTTGGGCAAAGTCAAATGGATTAAGCCAAGCCAAGATACGATTGATTTGGTAGGTCGGCATCCCCAGTTGATGGAGAAAAGCACGACCATCCTTGCTGATAAAAATAGCTAAGAAACCAGCAATTCCTGTTACAGCAGTCACAAATACTGGGATAATTATTTTCCAAGAAACTCCTGATAGCAAGACGATTCCTGAGAAAATGGCTACAAAAACCAAAGCCGTCCCTAAGTCACTTTGAAGTGCCAAAAGAACTAGTACTGGAATGGTAAAGAGAATCATCCAAAAAATTAACAAAAAGTCCAGTGGAACTGTGCGTCTCCATTCCTTATGTTTTTTTGTAAATTGGACAATCACACGAGCCAACATAAGGATATAGGATATCTTCATAAATTCTGATGGTTGGAACAAGGTAATTCCATTTACTGAAATCCAGTTTTTAGCACCCGTGGAGGCAACTAAGCTTGGATTATAAAAGACAATCGGCAAGACCATAAGTCCCAAGCCTAAAATATATAGAAAAGGAGTCACCTTCCAAAGAAATTCTGTATTAAAGAGCATGACGACAAAACCAATCACAAGCCCCAAGGCAATCCAGGCGACCTGCTGCCCTAAAATGGGCAGAATATTATTTGGATAATCATGACTAACGGCTATATAAATAGCCACCACGCCGATAACCAGTAGAAAAAATACTGGCAAGAGCAAACTATAATGACTCTAGAGTCGAGAGAACGTTTCATATACACTAACCTTATACTTTCATACAATACTATTTATCAAAGTTCATTTAAAAATTTATCAACAGCCTCATCAACTTCGGATCGAGAGACGGTTTTAACGGTCGCTTCTTTTGCTAGAGAAGTCACAATTTGTTTGCCATATCGCTTTCCGACAATTCTCCTATCCAAAATAAGAGTTAAGGAACGTTGGTGTTCGCGTCTCATACTTCTTCCCAAAGCCTGCTTTAAACGAATAATGGCCATTGGTAACTGATAATCATAAAAGGCATTTTCCCCTTCTTGATTCAGTTCCTGATTGATCTTTTTCGTCAAGGGTTCTTGAGGATTTTGGAAAGGAAGTCTTGGTACAACTTGAATCACAAAAGGATGACTTGAAAAATCAACTCCCTCCCAGAAACTTGCTGCACCAAGCAGGATTTCTTGTTCTCCTTTTTCAAAGCGTTTCTTCAGTTGATGAACATCCCCATTTTTATACTGGGCCAGATGGCTAACTGGAAGTAAATCCGATACTGCTAGAAGCATGTCTTTAGCAGTAAAGAGAACTAAAATCGGTTGTTGGAAAGCTTGAATTTCCATCAGCAAATCAGCTACCTCTTTGGCGTAGACTTCTAAGGAGGTTTCTGTCACCAGGGGAAAATCTTTGACCAAGACCACTTCTTGATCCCGTTTTTTATGAGCTTCAACCTTGACAAATTTATGCTTCAGGATAACCCAAAAGGTCTGCAAAGAAACTCTTTGACTAATCTCAAGAGTGGCCGACACTCCCAAGACTTGACATGAATCAGGCACTAAGGAAGATAGAAGAATACGGCCTGATTTCGTAGAAGAAATCTGAATTTTCTTTTGACTCGTTTCAGTTGCTTCAAGCCAGTAATCTCGGTCAGCTGTAAAATAGCGAACCAACTCCTCAAAGCCTTCTACTTCTAATTCTGAAAAATACTGGTGGAGATTGGCAAGAGAATCTAAGATATTTTTCTTAGATTTTCCAGACTGAAATTGTTCTATCAAGTAGAAGCACTCAAAGCGAATACTTTCTAATATTCGTTGCTGGACCTTATTTTGCTCGTCCAGTAAAGCCTTATCAAGCAATTCGATAATAGACTGGATATCGTAAGTCTCTTGAAGCAGATTTTCTAGAGCCAACAAGATCTTTTGAACTTCATCAATAATCAATAGACGGTCGCTGACAAATTCAGGATTATCTTCAAGTCTGGTTACAAGATAGGCATGATTGGTCACTAAAAGCTTGCAGGTTTGTGCCTTTTCTTGACTACGTTTCCAAAAATCTTCCGTCACAAATAAGCTCTGAGATGATAAATTCCCGTCATGACGAAGATCTGTCAGAAAATGTTGGTAACGGTAGAGTTGGCCAATTTCATCCAAATCCCCTGTCTCTGTCTCAGTCAGCCAGACCAAGAGTTGCATTTTAAAGCGTCTAAATAAGCGATTTTCATCATTTTCCTGTAAGGAACGATAAAAAGCATCCAACTTCAGATAATTGTGTGGTCCCTTTAAACTATGAATATCTATATGGAACACTTCCTTGAGACGTTTACCTTCTTCTTCCATGATCTGATTTTGAAGAATCTTTGTCGGAACACTAAGAACAATTTGATGCTCTTTGGCTAGAGATAAAGCGGGTAAGAGATAGCCATAGGTTTTCCCAATCCCTGTCGGCGCTTGAATCAGAGAGACAGGCTCATCTTTCAATAGCAAGCCAACCTCTTTAGCAAAATTTTCTTGATCCTCCCTCACTTCAAGGTTCAACAGAGAAATATTCTTAGAAAAACCTTGAGATAGTTTTCGTGGCTCCAGGGGAGCTCCAGTTTTCTTGAAATACAGTCCTTGAACTTCGACCAAGTCTGGAGAACTCAGGACAGATTGGCTGCGATAAATTTCTTCAATAACCAGGTAGGACTCATACAAGAGGGCGTCAGCCATTTCCAGTAAACGTTCCAAGAGTCCTTTAGGAAGTTGGGCCATCTTTTTCCGTAGAAATAAGAGTAATTCCGCAGTAGCTTGGGCATCTGAAAGGGCTGTGTGAGCGTGTTTAAGAGGAATTCCTAATTCTCGACACAATATCGGCAAGCTATATTTTTCCAGTTCAGGGAAAAAGACCTGGGACAATTCTACCGTATCAACACGAGGATTTCTTAGCTCATAACCTTCAAAAATAAATTTTCCGCCAAGAGATTGGCATCAAACTGAACATTATGGGCTACAA
>CAKMPG010000238.1:0-7078 GCA_927911355.1 Streptococcus mitis
AAAACCATAGCGCTTAGCAAAAGGCTGAGGTAGAATAACATTAAACATAACACCCATGGCACTCAGCAGACCTGTTATAAGAGCTAGCGGCGTCATGGATAACTGAGAGAGATCTCCCTTTGTCGCCATCAAGCAAACACCCAGCATGGCAACCAAAACATAGAAAATAGCGCTTTTTGACGCTCGTTTTTGATAAACCAAGCGATTGTAAAAGAGGATAAAGACTGGACTGATAAACTGTAAAATAGTTGCTGTCGCTGCATTTGAGTATTCTACGCAGAGATAGAAAAATACTGAACTGAAAAAATCCCCAAAATAGCATAGGCCAAAAAGGGCAGGTAATTTTTCTTGTCTCGCCAGATATCTAACACTTGTGACTTTAATTGCATTGCAGACCAAATGAGTACAAGACTTCCTGCCAATGTCAAACGCATAGAGGTAATCCAACCCGAAGACACCTGGTAATGGGTAAAAAAATATTCTCCTAAAATTCCACAGATGCCCCAGATTAAGCCGGATAGGAGCGAATAAATGGTTCCTTTAACAATCTTTTTCTGATACTGATTCATACCTTTATTGTAACACGAAAGGAAAAAAGAAAAAAGTGGCAATCCATTGATTAGCCACTTCATTTAGAAAAGTTTAAAGAACTTATCGTCTCGTCGTTGAAGAAGAAGGTCTAGTAGCGCTTGAATTGCTACTATTGTTAGAACTACTACTTGAACTGCTATTTGAACTAGTACTTGAGCTAGAAGGAGTTGGCAATGTGCTAACGATGCTTGACCAAGCGTTTTGGTAATCTGCTTCACTTCCTCCAATAGCAAAGTGATAGCTTGTCGTAGGAGCTCCCGCCGTATTAGCCCAATAGCTCGTTACAGTAGAACCTGAAAGATCAACTGTTTTTCCATTAACGGATACTTTGCCAGGCTTCTGCCCTGTAGATCTGAGGACCTGAGACTGGGTCACACTAGAATCAAGATTAAAGCGTTCATTGCCCCAAACACCAGGCTCAGCCTGTTGGATAGCGTTGACCAAGTAAGCCATATATTTGGCATTTCGATAATGCCCAGCCCCCTTAGCCATTGGGCGGTTGTCATCATGCCCTAGCCAACCACCTAGAGTCAATCTTGGTGTTGACAGCATGAGCCACATATTTTCATCTTCATTGGTTGTACCGGTCTTACCAATCCAGTCTGCACGAGCTAAGCTTGAATTGATAGAAGCCAAATCCGTTTGGAAACTTGAAGTGATTCGAGATGAAATCACCTCACGAAGCAAACTCTGCATAATTGTTGCCGTTGCCTTCGAGTACACTTGAACTGGCTTGTCTTGGAATTCATAGATTACTCTACCATCAGATGATTCAATCTTAGAAATCACATGTTTCTGATGGTAGACACCATTATTGGCAATTGTTTGATAACCATTGGTATGCTGGGCAACTGTGACTTCAATCCCACCACCCATAGGCAGACTTTCGATACCGTACTCCGGAATCTCGTAACCCATTTTCTCCATGTAACCCTTGACATCCACACCCTTCTCACGTAGCATGCGATAGGTCCAATAGGCTGGGATATTCCACGAATAGTTCAAGGCTTCACCCAAAGTCATCATGCCTGTACCTGGACTATTTACATACATGATAGGATTGCCATTAGAGAATTTTGTCGGATAATTGGACAAGATACTAGCGCTACCCATCAAGCCTTGGTCAATGGCAATACCGTAGGCCAATAAAGGCTTGGTTGTAGAGGCTGGCGAGCGCTTAGTGTCAAAGGCGTGATTGTTTTGGTTTATTTGGTAATTACGACCACCAACAAAGCCTAGAACAGCCCCCGTTTTATTGTCCATCAAAACATTCCCTACTTCAGGCTGGCCAGTCGAATCATCTACCAAACGACCGTAGTTAGCAACTGCATTTTGCATGGCAGTATGGATTTTTTTATTGATTGTTGTCGTGATTTTATAGCCACCGTTACTTAGTTCCTGCTCAGCTCGCTCATGATAGGCCTTTTGAACTGCTTCCTTTTTCAACTCCTGACTAGAGACATTGTCCTGTTGAACTAAATAATCATACATACGGTCTGTCGCTTCAGCCATAGCCGTAAAGTAAAGGTAATCCCTCGAAACAGCATTGATAGTTCCTGATGGCAAAAAATCTTGTTTGAGATTATAATCCTTGTACTGGTCGTATTCTTCCTGAGTCAGAGCACCCGTACGGTACATGTTGTAGAGAACATCCTTGGCCCGCTTCAAACCAAGTTTTAAGTCTTCATCACTCTTTAACTCTCCAGTATTTTCATAAGGGGAATAAGTAATCGGACTCTGTGGCAAACCTGCTAAGAAAGCGGCTTGAGGAATACTTAACTTGTTGGCATCGATACCGAAAATCCCTTCAGCAGCTTGCTGGGCACCTGCAATATTCTGCCCTTTATGATTTCGACCAAAGGGAGCAACATTGAGATAAGTCGTCAAAATTTCATCCTTGCTCATGCTGCGTTCCAAGGCAAGGGCATCGACAATTTCTGTAGCCTTACGAGCCAAAGTCGGAGCATCTCCGACCACTTGTTGCTTGATTAACTGTTGGGTCAAGGTCGAGCCACCGCTAGATGAGCCCAAGCCTGCAAAGGTTCCCAAAGTCGCCCGAATCACAGCTTTTGGTACAACCCCTTTATGTTCAAGAAAATGTTCATCCTCAGTTGCAACGATAGCCTTTTTGAGATTGTCCGATATTTCCTCAGATGAGACAGAAGTTCTCAGTAGGTCACTCTCAATAGATGCAATGACACTCCCATCTGCGTAAACAATTTCTGAGATGGAAGAAATATTTTTAACCTGCTTGACCAAGTCCTCCGCTTGGGGAACCTTGGCCTTGTCAAACAAAGCAACTCCATAACCAAGAGCTACACCAGCACCAAAAAGTCCACCGATAAAGCCTAGAATAAAGAGAGTATTCAAAATTCCCTTAATAGCAACTAAAATGCTACCTAGGATAGCCAGAACTTTCCCACCTGTCCCATCCGACTGCTTCTCTTCTGAGACTTTCTCTGATTTTCTATGATTTATGTTTGATTTTACTAGCTGGAAAAATTCCAGCATTTTTCGTTTTAATTCATTTAATTGATTTTGCATGGATTTCCTCACTTTATCTATTATACCATAAAAGGTAAACTTTCAATAAAATAGCCACTTTCTTCCCTATTCTGCTAGGCTATTGCCCAAGTTTGTGATACAATAGGTAGAAACAATAATTTTAAAAGGAGAAAAGACACATGCACATTTTTGATGAGCTAAAAGAGCGTGGTTTGATTTTTCAAACGACTGATGAAGAAGCTTTACGTAAAGCCCTAGAAGAAGGTCAAGTTTCTTATTATACTGGCTACGATCCAACTGCTGACAGCCTTCACCTAGGCCATCTTGTCGCAATCTTGACAAGTCGTCGCTTGCAACTAGCAGGTCACAAACCTTATGCGCTCGTTGGCGGTGCTACAGGTCTCATCGGAGATCCGTCCTTCAAAGATGCTGAACGTAGTCTCCAAACAAAAGACACAGTAGATGGCTGGGTCAAGTCTATCCAAGGACAACTTTCTCGTTTTCTTGACTTTGAAAATGGTGAAAATAAAGCTGTCATGGTCAACAACTACGACTGGTTTGGCAGCATCAGCTTCATTGATTTCCTCCGTGATATCGGAAAATACTTTACTGTCAACTACATGATGAGCAAGGAGTCTGTGAAAAAACGGATTGAAACAGGAATTTCATACACTGAGTTTGCCTACCAAATCATGCAAGGTTACGACTTCTTCGTCCTTAACCAAGACCACAACGTAACGCTTCAAATCGGTGGTTCTGACCAGTGGGGAAATATGACAGCTGGTACCGAATTACTTCGTCGTAAGGCTGACAAGACTGGCCATGTTATCACTGTTCCACTGATCACAGATGCAACTGGTAAGAAATTTGGTAAATCAGAAGGAAACGCAGTCTGGCTCAATCCTGAAAAGACTTCCCCATATGAAATGTACCAATTCTGGATGAACGTTATGGACGCTGACGCTGTTCGCTTCTTGAAGATCTTTACTTTCTTGTCACTTGATGAGATTGAAGACATTCGTAAACAATTTGAAGCGGCTCCACACGAACGCTTGGCTCAAAAAATTCTCGCTCGTGAAGTCGTGACTCTTGTTCACGGAGAAGAAGCTTACAAAGAAGCCCTCAACATCACTGAACAACTCTTTGCAGGAAACATCAAAAACCTTTCTGTTAAAGAACTCAAACAAGGACTTCGTGGAGTGCCAAACTACCAAGTTCAAGCAGATGAAAACCACAATATCGTTGAACTGCTCGTCTCATCTGGTGTAGTTAACTCAAAACGTCAAGCCCGTGAAGACGTCCAAAACGGAGCTATCTACGTCAACGGCGACCGCATCCAAGACCTTGACTATGTCTTGAGTGACGCAGATAAGTTAGAGAATGAGCTGACTGTTATCCGTCGTGGAAAGAAAAAATATTTTGTATTGACTTACTAAACTGTTCAACATTTACCTATAAAAAAGGAGTTAACCTCGAGAAAGGTAACTCCTTTTTGCTGTGAATAGTCCCCACCTATCCCTTAATAGACAGGCTACGCAGGACTATGCGTAAGGTTGTTAGATTATGTAAGATAGAGAGATTTGAAGGACTGAGCCAATTAAACAAGCCAAAGCCAATCAAACTACTATTTACGACAACGGTATCTTGAATATTCTTCTTGATGAGTGTTTGCAAAGATGATGATAGCCAATCCAACTCTTGGAAGAAATCCAAACGATTATCTAACAATAAGATATCGCTCATCTGCTTAGAAATGTCTGCACTCTCATTCATCACCACACCGATATCTGATAGGGTTAGAGCCGCTGAGTCATTCAACCCATCCCCAACCATCAAAATAGTGTGACCTGCTTTTTGCAGTTCCTCTACTAACTCAAATTTCCCATCAGGTTTCAAGTCTGTATAGACCTGATCAAAGGGCAAATCTTTGACTAATTCCTCTGTTCTAACCAAGGTGTCCCCTGTTGCCAGAATCAATTTTTTCCCTTGTGCCTTAAGTTTCTCCAAGGCTGCTTTGGCTTCTTTTCTCAAAGGAGTATGAATGCAGAACATTCCAATCAATTCATTCTGATAAGCCAAGAATAAGAGATTATAGTGACTCTTATACTCTTCAATTAAAGCATTTTGTTCTGAACTGATATGAATCTGCTCGTCTTGCATCAAGACATAATTTCCAATAAGAACTGGTTGCCCATCTATATGAGATTTAATCCCCTTGCTTGCGATATATTGGAGTTTCCCATGCATTTCCTCATGTTCAATCCCCTCTATCTCAGCTTGCTTGACGATGGCATTAGCAATAGGATGATAAATGTGTTCCTCAAGACAGGCACTGATTCTGAGAATATCTTCCTCACTATAGTCCCCAAAAGGTAACACCTTTTCAACTATAGGATAACTAGTTGTGATTGTTCCCGTCTTATCAAACAAGAAAGTATCAACTTCCAGATATTTCTCCAGAACATCCCCATCCTTAATCACCATTTCACGATTCAACCCCTCCTTGATAGCTGTCAAATAAGCTACAGGAGTAGAGATTTTCAAAGCGCAGGAGAAATCGACCAATAGGAAAGAAATAGCCTTAGAAAAAGAACCTGTCAATAGGTAAGTCAGACCAGCCCCCAAGAAATTATATTTGACGACCTTGTCCGCCATTTTGATGAAATAGCGTTGTTTCGTTTTCTTGTTTTCTTCAGATTTCTTCATCAACTCAATCAGCTGTAAAATCCGGCTGTTCATCTGATTATCGGTTACACGAATGCGCAACTCTCCAGTTTCTAATACTGTATTTGCACAAACCAAATCAGACTCTCTTTTTTCAACTGGAAAACTCTCTCCCGTCAAGGAACTTTCGTTGACCATACCTAAACCTGAAACTACTTGTCCATCAAACAGAATTTCATTTCCTTGAGATAGGACCAAGACATCTCCTATTTGAACATCGGAACTCTTGATACTAACAACCGTATCGCCCTGTACTAAGAATACATCGCTCTCTTTTGCAAGAAGGCTTTGTTCTAAATCTGTTGCAGTTTTTTTCAAGGACCACTGATCTAAATGATTCCCCAAATCAAGCATAAACATGATATTGCTAGCTGTCTTGGATTGGTTCATAAACAAGGACAATAAAATCGCCGAACAGTCCAAGACCTCCATCGTTAGTTCCTTACGCACTAGTGTTTGATAGGCTTCTCTAATATAGCCAAAAGCCTGATAACAAGTCCATATATAGCGAATAGGATACGGCACAAAACTACGAAAAAGTATACGCTTAATCGCTGCACCTGAAACAATAGAATAAGCACTCTCTTCTCTACGAATGGGAAGAGTCATCAACTCAGAAACTTTCCCTTTATCAATTCTTTTTAAAAAGGCTTCTGCATTATCTAATACAGAAAAGCCTTCTTTTATACGTAGAGTAAAGTGCTGTTGATCCATGTAAAACTGGATAGACTCAATCCCCTTTTCATCTCTCGCCAAGGAACGAAGATAGTCTTGAATATCCAAGGTGAGTGAAAAAGAAGATGATAGTCGGATATGTTGGTATCCTCTATGTAGCACTTTAAAAGACATATTATTCTCCTATAAGGCTATCTAATTGCTCTTCTTTTTTCTCTTGCTCGTACAAATATTTGGCATCTTGCAAGACATCGTCTCCATGTTGTTTCACAACAGAAACAGATGCATCTAGCCCGTCTTTCAACTTGTAAGCCTTAGCCAAAGCTTTAGAATAACCTTTTTTAGCTTCCTTACTTGCTAAGATTTTCAAGCCAAGGGTACCAAATGCGACACCACCCAAAAAGAGTGATGATTTTTTTCGCAACTTTTGCAACGGTTAATACTTCTTTTAACATACTTATTTCCTCCTTATCATTATTATATAGAAATTTAGATATAAAAGCAATTTTATTCTATAAATTGGAGAATTAGTTTTATTTCTACTGAATCTCCCATCTACTTATTCCTAAAGTTGCTTTCATTT
>CAKMPG010000239.1:0-7368 GCA_927911355.1 Streptococcus mitis
ATGTAAATTAAAATTTTTAGAAACTAAGTATAAAATCTATTTTTACACTATCTTGAACAAAAATTCGTAATATTTAATAATATAATTTGAGTGCCATCAAGTATCATTTCTTATCCAGCAGAAATTAACCATAACTTTCCCATCTATATGTGAATAATCCTCCCCCTTAAGTTCTCCAAACGTAATGTTTCAATGCTTCTTGATTATTTTAATCTAGACCCTCATCACCTACTGAAGCAACAATTATTGAACCTTGACATTTGAGATTGTATCAGAGAAAATTCAGATTTTATTCAGAGAAGAGATTGTCTATACAATAAAAACAGTATGAATAATTACTATTGGAGTTTAAATTTAACAAAAATTAACTTTTGAAATTTTTATTTTAATACTAGATTTGTTCGGCATCTTATTGAATTTTTAACCAGCTAATCTTACTTCAAATAGTTATCGAACAAGTCTATTTACGAAACGGGAATCGACCGCTATCTCTATCGTCCTTATGCACGGGCTCCTAGAGGGGAAAAAGTCTATGAAAAGATTAGTGGACGGCGTTTTGAGCGGAGTTCAATTGTTGCAGGACAAGTAGATGGAGAGTTTATAGCTCCCATGATTTACAAAGAAAGTATGACGAGCGACTCTTTGTGAAGTGGTTCAAAACGCAACTCCTACCTGCTTTGAAGACACCTCATATCATTGTCATGGGCACTGCTAGTTTTCATCCCAAAAACATTTTGGATGAACTCTGCATCCAAGATAGACACTTTTTCTTACCTCTACCACCTTATTCACCAGATTTGAATCCTATTGAGCAAGCTTGGGCTATCTTAAAAAAGAAATTAACGGATTTATTAAGGGAAGTCCCAAATATTTTTGAATGTTTAGATTGCTTTTTTAAAACTAAATGACTATACTATCACGTTCCTGTTCGTATAAACACGATTTCGCTATTCCTTTCTCTTCCGATTCTTATTTCCAGAATCAGACTTAAAACGGTCTATCCCCAAACCGTTTTAAGTCGCTACCTCACGATAGTCAGGCTTGGAAATTGTTATTGGCTTCACTGGTAGCCGGTGCCCAAGAAGGACTTCCCCCTCAGATGAACTACATGCCCGTCGTACCTAGAAAATCCTAGTTTGGCTGGGCCAAACTAGGATTGTTTTGTTTTAAAATGATAATAAGCTCCCAACATACCTGCTGTATTTTGATGATGAGCAAATTCTAATCTCGTCTTATCAGCCAGACTTGGTACCAAAGCATCTTTCAAAGCTTTTCGAATTTTAGGCTTGAGGATAGCCTCTTGCCCCATGATACCGCCACCGAGAATGACCACTTCTGGATTGGACACATAGCAAATATTTGCCAGACCTTTCCCTAGGTAATCTACCATCCGATCAATACCAGCCATGCAGATTTTGTTGCCTTCAGTGGCTTCCTTAAAGATACGTCGACCATTCCACTGATCAACATCTTCTCCATGTGCTTCAGCTACATATTTCACTAAAGCTGTGGTAGAAGCCAAATCTTGGAACGCTCCATCCTGCATATGCATATAACCGACTTCACAGGCTGAATTACTAAAACCATGGAAGACTTTCCCATCCATAATCAAGCAACCACCGATACCGGTTCCAATAGTCAGGCAAAGGGTGACACTCGCTCCCTTGCCTGAACCAGATACCGCTTCAGCAAGACCTGCACAGTTGACATCATTTTCAATTTCACAAGGAATAGTAAAGCTAGTCTCGATTTCCTTCTTGAACTTGGTTCCTGCATAATTTGGAATCTGAGGACCAGCATAGAAAATCTCACCCTTGTCTGGATCCACCATTCCTGCAGAAGAAATGGCAACACCTGCTACTGGGCCTTTTTCTAAATAGCTGGCTACGATATCTTTGGTTTTTTGTAAGATATGAGGTCCACCCTTATGCGCCTCTGTTGGCATTTCATGCGATTCAACAAGTTGGCCTTCTTGGTCGATCAAACCATATTTGATATTTGTTCCACCGATATCAATTGCAACGTAGTGTGTCATAAATACCTCCTTATGGATTAGAGGAAGCGCTCCTTGGTTTCACGAATCAAGGCTGCAGCTGCTTCTACAACTGGACGATCTTCTTCAGTCACTGGTGTCAATGGTGAACGAACAGAACCAATATTCAAGCCTTCATTGATCTTCAAGACTTCCTTAATCACACCATACATATTTCCATGTGCAGCAGTCAATTTGCCAATGATTGCATTGATAGCGTATTGCAATTCACGCGCTTTTTCCAAGTCTTTGTCAGCAATCAACTGATTGAGTTTCAAGAATAGTTCTGGCATAGCACCATAAGTACCACCGATACCAGCTTTAGCTCCCATGAGACGACCACCTAAGAACTGCTCATCTGGACCGTTGAAAACGATATGGTCTTCCCCACCAAGGCTCACAAAGGTTTGGATATCTTGAACTGGCATAGAAGAGTTCTTAACACCGATAACACGAGGATTTTTCAACATTTCTGTGTATAGACTTGGAGTCAGAGCAACACCTGCCAATTGAGGAATGTTGTAAATCACGTAGTCTGTGTTTGGAGCTGCAGAACTGATATCGTTCCAGTATTTAGCAACTGAGTATTCTGGCAAGCGGAAATAAATTGGTGGAATCGTTGCAATGGCATCTACACCCAAGCTTTCAGCATGACGAGCAAGTTCCATACTATCTTTGGTATTGTTGCAAGCAACGTGAGCAATGATGGTCAATTTACCTTTGGCAACTGCCATGACTTCTTCCAAGATTAACTTGCGGTCTTCAACGCTTTGGTAGATACATTCACCAGAAGAACCATTGACATAAAGGCCTTGAACACCTTTATCAATGAAGTATTGAACCAAGGCACGTGTACGTTCTGGACTTACTTCTCCTTGATCATCATAACATGCGTAGAAGGCTGGAATGACACCTTCGTATTTTTTTAAATCTGACATAGATTTTCTCCTAAGATTTCTTTTTTTCTGCTAAAAGCAGGATTTATTCTTTACGTTTTTAGTATACACCTTATGAAAAACGCTTTCAATATCTTGTGTACACTTAGATTTTAGTTTCGATATGTATTTTGAAACGTTTTATGGCTTGAAAGTAGTTTCAGAAACAAGCCATCCTATTGATATTTTGCGAAAATTTTCCCCATCAATCCAGTCTGGAAAAGACCAAGAGCCCAAACCCAAAAAGCAGGAAGGCTGAGCCACCTAAAAGTAAAGTGAAGGCGGATAGATAAAGAACCATCAAAATAAGAAAGAGAATAGCTAACATGAGGAAGAACCAAGGAAAGTTAAAACTTGCCAAGATAAGTCCTTTTTGCAGCACTTCTTTCCAAGTCAAATCATAGCGTGCAGCGATGGGATAGCTAGCCAACATCACAATAGTGAGGAAGATAAGAACGCCTAGACAGATAGCTTTCACCATTTGGAAAGGCATAGCTGTCTGACCCCAGAAGAGATAGAGATCTAGAAGGCTTAATGAGACAATGCCCAACTCAAGCAAACCTAACTGAAGACCTAGTTTCAGATTTTGCTTGAAAGCTCTTAAATAGATTTTAAAGACAGGCACACGTCTGCTCTTCTTAATCTCAAACATAGTCTCGTAGAGGCTAATTTTAGCCACTCCAATCGTCACAATGGGCAAACAAGAGACGACAAAAAGAAGATTGGCTGTCACGATATCCAATACTTTCTCACTAAAACGCATGAGAAAGTTGTCTGTATCAAATGCTGCCTTGATAAGGTTTACTCCTTTTTGTGCCATGTTTGCTCCTCCTGATTTTTAGTCAATCAAAATTTTAAAGAGATATTTGCGAACCTTCTCTTCCATACCTGCATAGCCATTTGGCTGATGGGGTTCTCCTGGGAAGAAAATCGCAAAATTGTGATAACCCAACAATAGTGGGTATTTTTCATGACAATGCACAAAGCCAATGTCACTCGCTTCGTCAAATGCTACTGCCTCGTCTTTGATACGTGAACCGTAACTCGAATACTCATGTCCTTCTACCAGCAAATGCAAATCTGCATAGTTCTGATGATGTTCAAATTGATCATTTTCAGCTTGATTGAGGACATTTTCCTGAACAACTAGAAAGACTTTATCTCCGTCAATCTCATACTTTCCTAATTCGAAAGAATCCTTACTGTGCTGGTAGAGATAGTCGATAGCCTTGTCTAGATTGGGATGAATTCCTTTGTAAAAGGTGATGTTTTTCAAATCGTCAAAAATCATACTCTTTCCTTCGTTTCTGATAGTTAACTAAAATCATTCTTAAGTTGATAAGTGTCTAACAAAATATCTAAGGTAAGCAAATACCCAACATTTTGTAGACACTTATAACTCTATATTCTCTAAATCTATAAAATATATTTCTGTATCTTGATAGATTGATTTCCTATACTCAATGAAAATTGAAGAACAAACTAGGAAGCTAACCGCAGGCAATACTTAAGTATGGCAAGGTGACGCTGACGTAGTTTGAATTCAATTTTCGCAGAGTATTAACCTTTGACCGCTCCCATAGTAATACCCTGAGTGAAGGATTTTTGGAAGACTAGGAAGACTGTTACGATTGGAACTGCTGCAAGAGCGGCACCTGCCATGATCAAACCATAGTTGGTTGCCATTTCAGCTTGCATAGTTGCAACCCCGAGTGAGATGGTCAAGTTTTGACGTGAAGTCAACATAACCAACTGCATGAAGTAGTCGTTCCATGTATTGATGAAGGTAAAGATTGCAAGGGCTGCAAATCCTGGTTTCACAATTGGGAAGGCTACGCTCCAGAAAGTACGAATCTCACCACAACCGTCGATTTTAGCTGACTCAAGCAACTCTGTAGGGATATTCTCACTGAACTGTTTCATGAGGAAGACCCCGAATGGCCATCCAATCAAAGGCAAGATAACTGCCCAAAGTGTATCATGGATTCCCATGAAGTTGACGATACGTACCAATGGTACAAGGACAACTTGTTTTGGAAGTGCCATGGCAGCGATAAAGATGGCAAAGAGAATACGCTGACCATAGAAACGTTTTTTAGCCAATACATAACCTGCTAGAGAAGAGGTTGCACAGACCAAAAACATAGTTACAAGTGAGATAAATACTGAGTTCCACATCCACTGCAAGGCAGGGTTTTGCACCATAAGTTGTTGGAAGTTTTCCATGGTTGGCATTTTAGGGAACCACTGTGGTGGAATAACGATTGTATCAGGTTGTGACTTGAAGGCACCTGTCAAAATCCAGTAGAACGGAAAGATGAACAGCACGGTCAACAAGAGCAAGATAATAGTTGAAATAACAGTGAAAGCTGTTAAAGGTTTCTTTTGTGTAGATTGCATAGCTGTCTCCTTTCTTTAATATTCTACGTCGTTTCCAAGTACTTTAAATTGAACAAAGCTTACGATAGCGATCATCACTGCCAAGAAGACGCCGATAGTGTTTGCATAACCGTATTCTGTCAATTGGAAGGCTTTTTCGTAAAGGTAGTACATAAGTGTACTTGTTGAGTAGTTTGGACCACCAGATGTCAACAACTGAATCAAGGCGAAACACTGGAATGAGTTGATTGTTGTAATGATTGCGATATAAAGTGTTGTTGGAAGGAGACTAGGCCATTTAATCTTCCAGAAAACTTGCAATTCAGTCGCACCGTCAACCCGAGCTGCTTCCACCAATGAATTGTCAATATTACCCATAGCTGCGATATAAAGGATAATCGGCTGACCAACAGATGTAGTCAAAAGTATAATCATAATCGCCATCAAAGCCCAGTTTTTATCTCCCAACCAAGAAATGTTTTGGCTGATGATATGGCTTGACTTAAGGACAAAGTTTAGAATCCCTGATAGTGGGTCATAAATCCATTTCCAAACAACTGTTACGGCAACACTACCTGTTACAACAGGAAGGAAGAAGACGAAACGGTAGAAGGATCTGGCAATGGCATTTTGATGATAGGTCTGAGATGCTACAAAGAGTGAGAATAGAACAACAACTGGTACAGATCCGATAACCAGAATCACGGTATTGATCAAAGACTTCATAAAGACAGGGTCTTTAAACATACGAACGTAGTTGTCCAAGCCCACAAACTCAAATTTCGTCATTGAGTAGTTAAAGAAACTTGTAATGAATCCCATAATCATAGGAGCCAATACAAAGATGACAAAGAAGAATAATACTGGTGCTAGGAAAGCGTAGGAAATCACTGTTTCCCGCATACGAATTTTATTGACTTTCACAGTCGGCACCTCTCTTTCAAATAGAATAATTTTTTGACTTTCTTGAACTGTTTTAAAATCAAAATGAAATTTTTTAAGATTCGCTTATGTAAGAACTTCATTTTAATTTCGTGATAGTTCCTTACATTTCAAACAAAATCCTCCCTTTTCTTACATAGACGTTGCACAGGGAAAAGGGAGGAGTCAATCTGATTTAGTGCTTATTGTTTTGTAGCTTTTTTAATTGTTTCGTTAGCTTTTTCAGTGAAGGCTTTCAAAGCATCCGCTGGTTTTTCGTCACCATTTGATACAGATTGCAACATTGGGAACCAAAGTGTTCTCATTTCAGCAAAACCATTGATAGTGTTGTAGTATGGTGAGTAGTATTTAGTCCAACCACTGATTGTTTCCATACGTTTGTCTTCATAAAGTTTGCCAAATGAAGTACGAACTGGGAAGGCACCTGTACGAACAACGTCTTTTGGACCCCATTCTTTGTCATCCGCGATGAATTGAACGAATTTCTTAGATGCTGCAACTTTCTTGTCGTCTTTATTGTTGAATACTGCAAATCCGTTTACAAGGTATTCAAGAGCTGGTTTACCTGAATCTGATGGGAATGGTACTTCTACCACTTCTACTTTACTTGCTTCCAAGAGTTTAGCTTGGATACCGTTTTGAGCTGGCGCCCAAAGGATTGTGTAAGATGTTTGACCGTTGGCAAAGTTTTGGATATCTGCTCCACCGTCAAATTGTGAGCCGTTGTTCAACAAACCGTCTTTAATCCAGCTAGCTGCTTTTTCAAGACCTTTGACGAATTTAGGATCATCAGTTGTATATTTTGTGACATCTTTATCTGTTACAGAACCGCCGTAAAGGTTTGAGATGAAGGCACGTGTTCCTTGGTCTCCCCCTTGACCAGAACTGAACAATGAACCTGGTGTGTAGCCTTTGTCTTTAAGCGCTTTCAAAACTTTTCAAAATCATCAGTTGTCCACCTTCTTTTACAAGGTTTGCAACTCCAGCCTCTTCCAACATTTTCTTGTTCATAGCCATATAGAATGGTGCTGAACTGATTGGATACATGTAAGCTTTGTCTCCAGCTTTACTTGCTTGTAA
>CAKMPG010000240.1:0-5663 GCA_927911355.1 Streptococcus mitis
AACAGTGAAATCTATTAAACATTTTGCACTCTCGGCTATGGGAGTGGCTATGTTGCTTGTCTTGACTGGCTGTGTTAGCGTCGATAAAGCAACAGGAGAGCCAACAGGATTTATTTGGAATACTTTCGGAGCACCTATGGCTGAAGCTATCAAGTACTTCGCTACTGATCAAGGTCTAGGCTTTGGTGTCGCTATCATCATCGTAACCATTATCGTGCGCTTGATTATCTTGCCACTTGGTATCTACCAATCATGGAAGGCAACGCTTCACTCTGAAAAGATGAACGCCCTCAAGCACGTCCTTGAGCCACATCAAACTCGTCTCAAGGAAGCGACTACTCAAGAAGAAAAACTCGAAGCCCAACAAGCTCTCTTTGCAGCTCAAAAAGAGCACGGCATCAGCATGTTTGGTGGTGTAGGATGTTTCCCTATCCTCCTTCAAATGCCTTTCTTCTCTGCTATCTACTTTGCTGCCCAACATACTGAAGGTGTTGCTCAAGCAAGCTACCTAGGAATTCCTCTAGGTTCTCCAAGTATGATTTTGGTTGCCTGTGCTGGTATTCTTTACTATCTTCAATCGCTCCTTTCACTTCACGGAGTAGAAGATGAAATGCAAAGAGAACAAAATCAAGAAAATGATTTACATGAGCCCACTCATGATCGTCGTCTTCTCCCTCTTCTCACCAGCTAGTGTCACACTTTACTGGGTTGTCGGTGGTTTCATGATGATTCTCCAACAGTTTATCGTCAACTATATCGTTCGTCCAAAACTTCGCAAAAAAGTCCGTGAAGAACTAGCCAAGAACCCACCAAAAGCAAGTGCTTTCTCTAAACCAAGTGGACGAAAAGACGTTACCCCTGAACAACCAACTGCTATCACAAGCAAGAAAAAACACAAAAATCGCAACGCTGGAAAACAACGTTCGAGATAAAGCTACGTAAATTATCCAATAATTAAAAAAACGAATGAATGATAAATAGTTTTCATCAACTAGATATCATCATTCGTTTTTATTATCTACCGTTACATCTTATACTAGTCGAAAAAGTTAAATAGTTTAAAAGCTCACATATAAAAACTATTCAATCATAAATTAACAAGTAACTCGCTATGATTTAATACAATTCACAGTTATTAAAACTTCTGCTCCCGCGTCTCTATTTCTAAGCTCAACTCGGCCTTTGTGTAGTTTTGCAACTCTACATACAAAACTAAGTCCAATACCATAATGTTGCTCTTTATACGATCTAGCTTTATCCATACGATAAAAGAGCTTTCCAAAATTATTTAAAACTTCCTCTGGAAATTCCGAACCATTATTCCATATGCTTATTTTCAATTCTTTCCCCTCTTGCTCTACCCTAATGTTAATTTTAGGATTCTGTTTATCTGCATACTCCAAAGCATTTGTTAAAATATTTTGTATTGCACGAATCAGAAGAGATGGATTTATATAATAGTTTTCAGTTCCGTTCACATTTTGTTCAAAAGAAAACTTCATCTGATTTTTTATCAAAAAAGAAACTTCTTTCTCTAATTCATTGATAAAATCTGAAGAGGAATATTCCACCCAGCCTGTCTCATCATCATAATAGGTTTTAGAATAGTGAATCAATTGATTGAAATAATCTAGTAACTGTTGACTAGCTCTTTCTATATCTGCTAAGCATTCTCGAGATTGGTCGTTTTCAGTTATCGCCTGCAAAAATTCCACATTTCCCCTAATAATGGTTAAGGGAGTTTTTAAATCATGAGAAGCTGCTGAAACCTGAAACATCAAATCTTCTTTCTGCTGTTTCTCATCAACTATTAATTGTCTAATTCTATCTTGCATCACAATAATCCGATTCCTGTCTCACGAAATTCTTTAACCGTTAAACTTTCTGTACATTCCCTCTCCAACCACATACTATTTTCATAAATCAAAGTCATTTCATAACTCAGTTTTTTCAACAATTTTCCAATGTGATAACTTATTAGAATAATCAATAAAACACAAATATATATCCATGATGACACATTAAAAAAGATTGATAGAACACCACTATTGTTTAGAGGCTTCCCGTCTTCATTTATTTGTATAGATACTGAAGCTAAGGGAATAAGATAGGCCATTAGTAAGCCAAGACTAAACTGCCAAATAATTTTCCAACAGGTTTCTCGAATTAATTGTCTAAAACTTTTGATTCTACCCATTGATATCCTCCACCGTATAAGGTTTTAATTGGATTTAATTGATAAGGTTTCAGCTTTTGACGAATTTGATAAATGTACTCTGAAACCGAACGTAAAAGCGCTTCTGAACTTTGTGGATATAGATAATTATAAATTTCCTCAATAGAATATATTTTACTTGGGTTGCTTGCCAAAAGATTCACTATATCAAATTCCCTCCTTGTCAGAGCAATCTTATCATCGTTTACAAATAGTTCCTTACTATCCGTATATAGTATAAGCTTCCCAATCTTTATTTGATGAACATTTCCTTTAGTCCGTTCTTCACGACGCAAGTGCATTTTAACACGTGCTAACAATTCTTGCATACTAAAGGGCTTCATAATATAATCATCAGCACCTGCATTGATTCCAGCTACTAAGTCTTCATCCATATCCTTGGCAGTTATAAAACAGATAGGAACAGTTATCTGCTCGCGAATCATCTGACAGATTTCTAAACCACTAACAGGCATCATAATATCTAATAGAATCAAGTCAAAGCCTGTAAAATCACAAAGATCAATCTCTTCTATCTTATTTCGTATGACTACTTCATATTTTTCATATTCTAGTACTTTTTTTATTAGGCGAAGAATAGCAAGATCATCATCTACAACCAAAATTTTATAAGCCATAACTCACCCTCCTGAATATATTATAGCACTAACTGAGAAAAAGACAGGATATCCCCTGTCTTTAGCGTACATTTTTTCCTATAAGTATCAAATGTAACAAATAGAAAAACAATTAATAACCAAACTATTTGTATCCCTAAGCCTTGCCACACTGGATAATAAAGAGACAATGGATAGGTATAAAAACAATTCATACTAGCCAGTAATGGTAAATTTCTAAAAAAAGAACTGAATTGTAATAACATTTGTCCCAACCCCAATAAAAGGGATAAACTGATTCCCAAAATTAAGATAAAAGACTGGGAAATAAATACAAAAATACCACTTAAAAGAGAGAAGGTTAGAATAGAAATACAAGCTGGAAATAGAATTGTTAGAACATGTTTAATATTACTCAAAAGATTGATATTGTAGTATCCTTGCGCGATTAGTATGCATAATGATATTACAGCAACCAATAATACAATTTCCATACATAATACAATAGCTAGTTTAGATATTATAAATTTCAAACGGTTTGGACAGGTAAGAAAACTGGTACGAAGGCTAGAACCTGTAAATTCTTGACCTATAAATAGGACCGCTAGACTAATGAAACCTGCCTGTCCTAAATAGAGACTTTGCAGTAGCTGTTCCAAAACAAACTGTAGGGTCAACTGGTCTGGTTTACTATTAAAAAAAACAACCATCGCCGGAACACACAGTAATAGAGCACCTATAATCAACCAGTGCCAAGGATTCATCATAAACTTGAGATACTCACTTTTAAGTTGCTTTTTCAACTTATTCACCTCCTACAATATCTGACTTAAGTAATCGGTAGATTGCTAAAGCCAAGAATGAGAAGTTCCAAAAAAGTAAAAGTAAAATATTTTGTAAACTATTATGTTCTAAAATTTGAGGAGATGTAGCAATCAATCCTTGCCCCAGTGCAACTGGAAGAAATTTTGCAGCTGAGATATAGTTTGCTAAGAATGTTCCTAAATTGTAGACTTGAGGAAGCAAAAATAATAGAGGAACAATGGCTGTTTTAAATGCCAAAGCCATAATATAGGCTAGCAGCCCCAACAAAGTCCAAGCTATACTGGCTAAAAATATATAGAACCAAACTGTTCCATTTAGTGAAAAAAGTAATAAGCCATCTTGTCCTAAAACATAATGTGTCATGTTAATCGTAAGGAATATTGATAGAAAGGAAATGAAAAAGAAAATACAAGCCAAACTAATGTTTTTGAAACTAGGAAAGTACTTCGATTTGTAATAGAGAGGAGGCTTGTACGAATAGCAGAGCATTTATACTCCTCGGCTCCGTAAATTGAGCCTAGGATAATCATAATAAAAACACCAAATAAAGTGACATCAAAACCTAAAAATTCAATAGGAGGTATGGCCTCTGCTAAATCTGGATTTGTCTCTGGTGTAGCATGGATACCAACTGAAACAATTTGAGAAGCACCAATATTTGCTAAAAACGTTTGAAATACCAGTATCAAGAATAATACAACATGAGTAGCTCTCCTATAAAGCAATTTCAATATTTCAGAATGAAGAGAGTAAATAAGTGCCATGTCACTTTCCTCCCTCTGTTAAACTAAAGAAGACTTCTTCTAGTGAAGAAAGATTTTTCATCACTTCTTGCAAAGTCCCTTTTATAAGAACTTTTCCTTTATTTATGATAACTACATCATCTGTTACTGCTTCCACTTCCGATAATATATGAGATGATAGCAAGACTGTCTTCCCTTCTTGAGCTTGTTTTTTTATAAACTCTCTAAACCACCGAATTCCTCTTGGATCCAACCCATTAGTCGGTTCATCCAATATCAGATATTGAGGATTTCCTAATAGAGCTGTTGCAATTCCCAAGCGTTGTCCTTCTCCTAATGATAATTTTCCAATTTTAGATTTTTTTCTTATGGCTAATATCCACCATATCCAAGACTTGTTCAATTCGCTGACTGGATATCCCATTACTAGCAGCAACTATTTTCAAATGTTGATAAACAGTCCGATCATCAGGAGCTCCTACACTGTCAAATGAAGCTCCTACAGTCTTTAGAGGAAATTTTAATTCCTTATAAGTTTGATCTCCAATTTTGGTAAAACCAGATGTTGCTTTGTCTAATCCTAATAAAATACGTAAGGTTGAACTTTTACCAGCTCCATTTGGACCCAGGAAAGCAGTCACTCTACCTGCTTTTGCTTCAAAAGAAATATCTTTTAAAATTTGAGTTTGCCCATACGACTTACATAAATTTTTAATGATAATACTTTGTTCCATGATGTTCTCCTATTCTATTTAATATTTCTAAAAGTAACTATATCTTACACATTCTTTTTCGGATTTTTTTCAGAATTTAGAGAGTAAAAAAGATTTAATACTCAATGAAAATCAAAGAGTAAACTAAGAAGACTAGCCGCATGGCTGTTCAAAACACGGTTTTAGGTTGTAGATAAGAACTGACGAAGTCAGTCACATATATACGACAAAGCGACGCTGACGTGGTTTGAAGAGATTTTCGAAGAGTATAAAATTTTGTTTCATTTAATTATCTATATTTGTGTAAATTTAAAAGCCCGATGTTTCCATCAGGCTTCTTTTTTATCCATGTACACGTTTCATATAGTCTTGATAACTTTCGGTATCCATGAGTTTCTTGGCATTCTTAACACGGTCTGCTGTTGGTGGTTTGACTCCTTCGAGGGAATATGGAATTCCCAATTCACGCCATTTGAACTGCCCCCATAGTGTGATAAGGCAGAATTTCAAACTTGATCAACATTTTTGAGGGTCTTGACGAACTTACCAA
>CAKMPG010000241.1:0-4332 GCA_927911355.1 Streptococcus mitis
ATGAAGGGCTGGAACTAGGTATGCCAGTTGACTTGCTTCAAGTTGACTTGACTCGTACTTGGGAAATCCTCGGAGAAATCACTGGGGGATGCTGCTCCTGATGAACTCATCACTCAACTTTTTAGCCAATTCTGTTTAGGAAAATAAGAATCCATGATCGTTCATTCGGTCATGGATTTTCTAATCTTTCTTAGTAATCTGGTCTTAGGACACCTGTTACAGTTGCCTTAGTTGCTTCGTAGTCGCCATCAACGACGACTTTGATAATGCGTTTGGCATCTTCTTCTGGTGCTGGAACTAGAGGTAAGCGTGTTGGGCCAGCTTCAAATCCCATATAGTTCAGAACTGCCTTAACTGGAGCAGGACTTGGATAAGAGAAGAGGGCATTAACCTTAGGAATGAATTTACGCTGAATTGCTGCGGCTTTCTTCATATCGCTTTCTGCAATGGCAGTAAACATCTCGTGCATTTCATCCCCATTTGTATGAGAGGCAACAGAAATAACCCCGTCCGCACCAAGGTTCATGGCATGGAAAGCATCGCCATCCTCACCTGTATAAATCAAGAACTCTTCTGGCTTGTGCTCAATCAAGTAAGCCATATTAGCCAAGCTAGTACATTCTTTGACACCAATGATATTTGGATGATCTGCCAAGCGAAGCATGGTTTCTGGAGTCAATTCGACAACTACACGCCCTGGAATGTTATAGATAATAATTGGTAAGTCAGAAGCATCTGCAATGGCTTTAAAATGCTGATACATTCCTTCTTGAGAAGGTTTGTTGTAGTAAGGTACGATAGCAAGTCCAGCAGCAAAACCGCCAAATTCCGCTACTTCTTTGACAAACTCAATAGAGTCACGCGTATCATTAGTACCTACACCCGCAATCAAAGGAACGCGTCCATTGACAATCTTTTGTACAGCCGCAAAGAGTTCCAACTCTTCATCGTGGGTCAAGGTTGGACTCTCAGCAGTGGTCCCTGCAAGGAGAATTCCGTCTGTATGATGCGCCAACAAATGCTCAATCAAGGCTGGAATGGCATCAAAATTGATGGAACCATCCTCATGGAAGGGGGTAATAAAGGCTGTGATGATTTTACACTCTTTTAAATCTTTATAAGACATGAGAAACACCTCTCTATTTCAAAGAAGGAGTTCATCTGAACTCCTAAACGATATGACTATTTTAATTCAAATTTCAATTCGGCCGTTGGACGAACCAAGCCACGTTCATGAAGAGTTTCTGCAATCTGAACTGAGTTCCAAGCAGCACCTTTGAGCAGGTTATCTGAAACAACCCACATGTGAATTCCTTTTTCTGCATCCAAGTCTTTACGGATACGACCAACAAAGGTATCACGTGAACCCACTGCATTAATGGCTTGAGGATAGATTTGATAAGCCACATCATCTTCAAGGACAGCACCTGGGAAAGCTGCGATAGCTGCTTTTACTTCTTCGATTGGAGCCACTTCTTTTGTTTCGATGTAAACAGACTCAGAGTGAGCTGACAAGACTGGAATACGCACACACGTTGCAGATACTGCAATGCTATCATCTTCCATAATTTTCTTAGTTTCCTTAGTCATCTTCATCTCTTCGTAAGTGTAATCATTGTCAGTGAAGACATCGATTTGTGGAAGAGCATTGAAGGCGATAGGATAATGTTTCTTGTCTCCACCTGAAGGCAAGATTTCGGCATGTAAATCACGTGGTTTCACTCCATCATTCAAGACTTCACGAAGTTCACGTTGTGTCTCAAGAATTGCTCCCATACCAGCACCTGAAACTGCTTGGTAAGTTGAAACAATGATACGGTCCAAGCCCCATTTTTGGCGAACTGGCTCAAGAGCCACCATCATTTGGATTGTTGAACAGTTAGGGCAAGCAATAATCCCGTTGTGGGCATCAAGTGCGTGAGCATTGACCTCTGGAACAACCAAAGGAACATCTGGATTTTGACGGAAGTAAGATGTATTATCTACTACTACCGCTCCAGCTTTAACTGCGTATGGTGCATATTTAGCTGATGTAGAACCACCTGCTGAAAAGAGAGCAATATCAACTCCTTCAAAAGCTGTTTCAGTCGTTTCTTCAATCGTAATATCTTGATCTTTAAATTTCAAAGTCTTGCCTGCTGAACGTGCAGAAGCAAGTAAACGAATTTTATCAATTGGAAGTGTTGATTCTTCCAACATTTTTATCATCTGAGCACCGACAGCACCTGTCGCGCCGACTACAGCAACTGTATATCCCATAAATAACCTCTTTCGGAATTTTCTAAAAATTTCTATAATAGATGTATTATACTACTTTTCCATGAATTGCAAAGCTTTTTCATCATTTTTTGGAAAATAAAAATCCCAGTCGCTAGACTAGGGACTAAGAGGCATCTTCATGTGATGAGCAGGTTCACACAACTCATCAAGGTCCGCTCCTGCGTTATGACCTCCTTATGCTCAATAGTAGTCCGAAGACTACCTATCGACTCATCGCGCCTATTATATTACTAGAAATAAGTGATTTTGTCAATAAAAAATTTTTGCAGGATGACTTTTATTATACAAAAGTCAGAATTTTTTCTCGCGAGCATAAGAAAAAAACTCTTGTGTTCAAGAGTTTCTCTGTAAATATCATGCTAATTGCCGGGATTGAACCGGCGACCTCATCCTTACCATGGATGCGCTCTGCCAACTGAGCTAAATCAGCTTACTTAAGAAGTATACTATAGTTAGAAAAACTTGTCAAGTTTCCTTAGAAATTTTCCATAAGAAAAAGCCAGGTAAGAGCCACCTAGCTTCTCTTCGTCTATTTGCTTAAATCAATTCGACGACCAATTTTACCAATGATAATCGCACCAATAATTAATGAGGCAAATTCACCAATCCCTGTTGTGAACCAAGTAAGGAAAAATGGTAATTGCGCTACGATATTCAACTCTGCAGCGATAGTAAACATGGAAATTGAAAAGAGGATTGAAAAGAAGAAATGATCTTTTCGAATTAATCCATTAAAGAGGTAATCTTTGCTGTATTTTGCAAAAGCCAAACACCTAGACTAAGGAATACTAGGGTTGATCCACCACCAACAAAGACATCTAGCAGTCCGAAGCTAAAGAAATTAGCAATCATACAACCGATGGTAACTCCAATGATGTACTTGGGATTGTAAAAAGCCATAAAATTCATCATTTCTGAAATACGGAACTGATAGGCACCATAGCTAATGGCATTTAGGGGCGGTGTGACAGTCAAAACGACATAGATAGCAGCGACGATTGCGATATCTGCAACATCACGAATAGTTAATTTTTTCATCTTTTCTCCTTTAGCGGATTATCCGCGTGTAATATGCTTGGTGAAAGAAGCTAAGCACCAAGGGTTGCTTTATTCAACCTTACTAGTATAGCACAATAGCCTGCTTTATGCTATACTTAAAGCATGAAAAAACGCATTGAAAGTCTCTTCGTGAATGAGCTCTTAGCCTATCTTTTTTTTGGAATAGCAACTACTCTTGTCTCCATTCTATCTAGATTAGTCATTTATCAACTAACTCATAGAGAACTCCTTGCTACTGGACTAGCAAATAGTATCGGTATCCTATTTGCATTTATTACAAATGATAGGCTTGTCTTTAAGCAAGCTAGAGAGAATTGGTCAATTCGTTTAGTAAAATTTACTATAGCACGTCTTTCTACTTTTCTTTTAGACTTGTTTTTAACTTTTATCTTTGTAACTCAGTTTCCTAATATTATCGGGCAATTTGTAAATAATAATATAGACAAGGTTAATAGTATTGAAACCGTTATTTCACAATTCTTGATAATTATCCTCAATTACATTTTTAGTAAGGTATTTATTTTTAAAAAATAAGAAAAATTTTAAACATATAGCTTGCAAGAACTTCTTAATTAATATATAATCAAGAGTAAAAATTTTGGAAAGGAATTATGAAAATGTTAAAAGATCTTAAAGCATTTTGCTTCGTGGTAATGTTGTTGACCTTGCTGTCGGTGTGATTATTGCCTCTGCTTTTGGTGCTATCGTAACTTCATTCGTTAACGATATCATCACTCCACTTCTATTGAACCCTGCTTTGAAAGCTGCAAAAGTACAAAACATCGCTGAGCTTGCATGGAATGGTGTTACATATGGTAAATTCTTAAGTGCTATTATCAACTTCCTTGTTGTAGGTACTGTTCTCTTCTTCGTTATTAAAGCTATGGAAAAAGCTCAAAGCCTTACTAAAAAAGAAGAAGTTGTTGAAGAGGAAGCACCAGGTGCACCAACTGAATTGGAAGTACTTCAAGAAATCAAAGCTCTTCTTGAGAA
>CAKMPG010000242.1:0-8253 GCA_927911355.1 Streptococcus mitis
CTGGGTACGTTGTCCAAAAACCACCCCAATATCCTTGACATAATCTTGGCGATTGTTCTGGGGAATCTTGCCATTAATCCGACAAAAACCAGATGTCGGTTTCAAAATCCCAGTCAGCATTTTAATGGTTGTCGACTTCCCTGCACCATTAGCCCCGATAAAGCCTAAAATCTGCCCCTTTGGTACCTCAAAAGTCAAATCCTTGACCGCTTCAAAGGTCTGCTTTTCAGGATGAATAAAGGAGCGCAAAGCCCCCTTCAAGCCTGGTTCCTTAACAGTCTTCACAAAATTTTTTCTGAAGATGTTCCACTTCTATCATTGCCATATCTATCTCCCTATGTAAGGAATAGCAACATTGTCTTTTGACTACAAATATTCTAAATCCTTACTTTCTATACCTTCTACATTTTATTACTACAAAAGGCTTTATACCAACCTATTATAATCCAATAAAAAATAGAATGCAAGCGTTTGCCTAAAGTTTATGAAATTGAAAATTTTTCTCTTAAAGTGGTATTTTTAGTCCAAAATTCTGGTTTAATTGTTTCCTTAAAACACCAAAAACCCCACCCAATGGGCAGGCTGGTGGTTAAAAAAAGAATTTTTTTTAATCGAAAAAACTCACGATTCTACTGTTAATCCTTCAGCATTTAATTATTGTCATCAGTCTAAAATAATTTCTAACCCCTCAATTACTCTTTAAAAAATCTTCAATGCGAGAAACAACCTCATGATTTTGATAATGATAAAGGTCGTGTGGTACATCCATATATATGACTTTCACATTAGATTGTTCACTAGCAAATTTCTCTGCAAAATGCTGCCATTCTAATTGTCTAAAGGTCGTGCCTTCACCGTTAGACACCAGTAATAAGGTGGGAATTTTCGGATTAATGCTAGATGGAACTTTCTTGGCATTTTCCTTTGCCAAACGGGATTCATGAAGCATGGCTTGTGACATCAACTGCTTATATGCTAGTAATTTATATTGTTGTCGTTCAGTTTCAGTCAGAGTTGGATTTTTTATATAAAAGGACTCAGGGAAATAGCGTAATAAGCCAATCTTACTGCTCCAATAGGCCACAGTAAGCAAGGCCTGATTGTCCTTTAAATTCTCATAACTAGCTGGCAGTGCCCAATCTAACCCAACCAAGGTTTTCACTTCATCAGGATATTTTTCCTGCCAAGCTAAACTCTCAAGACTAGCCATGGAATGAGATAAAATGATAAAAGGACCTTTGACATTTGCTTGTGAAAGAGCTTGACGTGTCTCAGACAAAACCTCCATCACATTTCTTGAATGATTGCTATCATCACTATAACCATATCCTGCTCGCTCCACGATGACTACCTTATACCGTTTCGATAAGGATTCCGATACTTCTTTAAAGTCCAATATAGGAGAAGCAATACTAGCACCTGAGAGAACTACTATAGTCTCAGGACCATTCCCTTCAACGTAAACATTTATTTGATGTCCATCGACGAGAACTTGTTGTCCCATAGGTGTCAGTGAGGCTTGTTCTTTTTCCAAACTGATACGGTGAAAGATGAATGTAGCCGCTAGAAACAAAAGAATGAAACTAAGAAAGGCAAGACTACATTGTTTTAGTTTTTTCATAGCATTATTGTACAAAAAATAGAATCTTTTAGCAACTTAAGATTGGTTCTTCTACAATATATTCCCACACCAAAAAACCCACCCAATGGGTAGGTTTCATCTGTATTATTCAGCTAGATTAAGCTTTACCTTCTGAACCGAATACGTCGATACGTTCTTCAACTGATGCTTGGATAGCTTTTACACCGTCAGCCAAGAATTTACGTGGGTCGAAGAGTTTTTTCTTGTCGTATTCTGCTTCGTTTGCTTCGTAGTCACGAGCAAATTTACGAGTTGCGTTAGCGAATGCGATTTGGCATTCAGTGTTAACGTTAACTTTCGCAACACCAAGTTTGATAGCTTCTTGGATTTGCTCATCAGGAATACCTGAACCACCGTGCAATACGATTGGGAATCCTGGAACAGCTTCAGTCAATTTTTGCAAGTGATCAAGGTGAAGACCTTTCCAGTTTGCTGGGTAAGGACCGTGGATGTTACCGATACCAGCTGCCAAGAAGTCGATACCAGTTTCAACCATTGCTTTAGCGTCTTCGATTGGAGCCAATTCACCATCACCGATGATTCCGTCTTCTTCACCACCGATAGTACCAACTTCAGCTTCCACTGATACACCATTTGCATGAGCAAATTCTACAACTTTACGAGCTTTTTCAAGGTTTTCTTCAACTGGAAGGTGTGAACCATCAAACATAACTGAAGTATAACCAACTCGGATACACTCAAGTGCATCTTCGTAGTGACCGTGGTCAAGGTGGATAGCTACTGGTACAGTGATACCCATTGATTCAACAAGGTTAGCGATCAAGTTGCGAGCAACTTTGTAACCACCCATGTATTTAGCAGCACCCATTGAAGTTTGGATCAAAACTGGAGCTTTTTTAGCTTCTGCTGCGCGCAAGATAGCTTGAGTCCACTCAAGGTTGTTTGTGTTAAATCCACCAACTGCATAACCGTTGTCACGAGCTGCTTGGACAAATTTTTCTGCTGAAACGATTGCCATTTTATCAGGCCTCCTGTATATTTTTATGGGTCATCCCATTTACATTGTTCATTTTATCACTTTTGACAAAAAATCTAGTTTTTCCCGCAGTTTCGATTGAATTTCTTCTAGCTTCATCTATGTAAACCCTTTCTCTCCCTAGTCTTGGGCGACTTTTGGAAAAGCTATGAAGAAGGTTAAACGATTATCCTGCACCTCGAAACGATAAGATAATTTTCATGTTCTAATAGACTCTTAACCACAAAGAGCCCCATCCCAGACCCCTTGGCCTTGCGACTAGCGTCGTCAGAAAAAGACTGGGCTAGTTTTTCTTGTCCTTCTGGACTGCAGCTATTCTCGATAAAGAGTTCCCCTTCTCTCTCCCCGATGCGGACCAAGCCACCTAGAGTGGAATGCTTGATGGCATTGCTGATGAGATTAGATAGGATCAACTTCATAACTGATGGGTTTAGATAAGCCTGCTGATGGGACAAGCTATTATCAATCTGAAGCTCTCTTTCCTTGGCTAGCAAGGCATAATCCTTGACTAGACTTTGCGTCATCTGGAGCAAATCAATTTCTTCTCTATCATCTCGCAATTCCTGCACAGACGAGAGCGAAAGTATCTGGAGAACGTGGTGATTGAGCTCATCCACAATCCCCAAGGCAACTCCCAGATAGTGGTCTCTATCCTTATAACGTCCGACATTTTCTTTCATGTTTTCGATCAGGATTTTCAAACTAGCCAGCGGTGTTTTCAATTCATGTGAAGCACCACGTAGGAACTCAACCTTCATCTTTTCCAGCTGGAGAATAGCTTCATTCTTGTCATGCAAGTCCGCAATAACAGTCAAAAGATGCTGGTAGAGGCTATTGATTGTTCCTTGAGATCACCAATCTCATCCTTAGAATCCACGCGCAATCGCACTTGTGTATCTAGCTCCATCATTCTACGAGTCACCCGCTTGATTTCCAATATCGGGGCAACAATGGTCCGAGCATAGATATAGGCCACCAAGAGGGAAATCAGAAAGGATGCCAGCAAGGTATAGGGAAGAAACTGGAGACTGATTTGCTCTGCTTCCTTTTGCAAGTCCATGGACGCTAGAAACTGGAGAGTCATAGTACCACCGTCTTGCGTTTTCACCTCGCGCTCCTCGATAAAAAGAGAGGTGGTCTGACGGTCCATATCCAGAGGAAGGCTGTCCTTGACTTCTAACTTGTCCTCGGTCATCTCGCCCTTAACGGCCCCCTTGATATCACTAGTCTGGGAATACAAGTCTAACACTTGCTCGATGCTCTGCCTATCCTTACCTTCTAGGGACTGGGCAATGGCTGTCGCTTTCTGACCAATGGTTTCCTGTCGGTGGCTCAGATAAGTAGAAGGAAAAAGAAAATAAATAGCTAAATGAAGGCAGATAACCAGAACACTAAATATCGAGAAGGTATAGATAAATATCTTTGTAAATAAACCTGTTCGTTTCATTTTCGCTCCAATTTATAGCCAACATTGCGCACAGTGAGGATGCAGTCCAAGTCTAGCTTTTTCCGCAATTCCTTGATATAAACATCAATGACGCGGTCAAAGGGAACCTCATCAGTCGCTTTCCATACGGCATCGATTATCTGAGATCGGGTCAAGGCCCTTCCTTCATTTTTAACCAAATAATCAAGAATTTCCAACTCTTTAGCATTGATAGCTACTTCCTCACCTGCTAGGCTTGCACTGTAGCTCTCAAAATCTACCTTGGCATCCTTATAAGAGAAGATTCGTCCTGTATCGTAGTATCGCTTGAAAATCGCATCCACCCTCACTTTTAAGAGGGAGAGGGAGAAAGGTTTTTCCAGATAGCCATCTGCCAAAGAGGCAAAGGCACTCATCTTGTATTCCTCATCCTGAAATGCAGTCAACATCAAAACAGGAACCTGACTGGTTTTACGAATCTCAGCTAGGACTTCTAAGCCATTGAGCTTGGGCATCTGAATATCCAGTAAAACCAAGGCTACTTCATAGCTGGAAAATTTTTCTAAGGCTTCTTGCCCATCTGCAGCCTCAATGGTTTCATAACCACAATCCGTCAAATAATCACTGACCCCCTCACGGATCATCTCTTCATCTTCTACAATTAAAATTTTCATAGAAAAAACGTTTCACATTCCTTTAAATTTCTTGTAAATCATCTCAAGTTCATCCTGAAAGAAAGAGGCCTTATCAAGATAAAATAGATAAAAATGCTACCTATATTATACCCCATTTAGGGGAGAATAGGTAGCAAGTTTGTTATTCGCTATCCAGCAAGAGTTCTTTTGGTTGTTTTCTAAGGAGATTGCTTGAAGCAAGCGCCATAACGAGAACCACTAGAACCAAGGCAAGGACAAAGACGATGATAAAGTCTGATGTCTGAATGGAAATATCTAGGCTCGACAAGGTCTTACTAAAGCCATCTACTTCTGCACCACCACCAAGGTTAGAGGCTTGAGCAGCCTTGCTGGCTTGCTTAGCAACACCTGAAGTGACGTTGGCAAGAACAGTATTTCCGATTGCACGCGCTGTGTAAGTAGCTAAGAAGTAAGCAGAAACAAGAGCAGGGATGGCAATCAAGATGGATTCAGCGATGAATTGACCCAAGATACTTGCCTGCTTGAGACCGATAGAGAGGAGAATTCCCACTTCCTTACGACGGGCATTGATCCAAAGGCTGAGTAAGAGGGCAAGGAGAAGGACTGAGAAGCTTAAGCTACCCCAGAAGAGGAGGTTGGCCATCTTGTACATACCAGAGATGGATTGCTCAAGAGCTGGGTAGTTAGATGAGCTCTTCACCAGTGTATAGCTCTTCCAGTTGATACCACTGATGCCATTCAACTCTTTCATAACATCATCCAAGTTCTTGTCCGCTGTTACAAAGAAGGTTGCGTCCCCATAAATAGCTGTGTCTTCTGTATAACCATATAGTTTAGCAGCTGTATGGATGTCTGTGATAGCTGTGTTCTCGTATAGTTCTTGTGAGTAGGTTACTGCCGACTTATTGTGACCATCAAAGAGTCCCTTGATTGTCACTTCAACTGTTTCCTTGGCTCCTTTTTCATTGTCTGCATCGTAGATATTAGAGTCCAGTTTGACCTTGTCCCCTACTTTCCAGCCGTGTTTGGCTGCCAAGTCCTTGTGCAGGAGGATCTTGTCCTTGTCGTCGTTTGTTAGGTGCTCACCTTCGACCAGCTTATAAGAACCAGAGACAAACTTGTCTTCTTTAGAGGAGTCATTGACACCTGTAATCATCAAGCTACTTCCAAAATGTTTAGCTCGGTCAGGTGTCAGATTTTTCTTGGTATCTGGCGTTTCGATAAGGTCATAGCCAGTCAAATCTCCGATAGCATTGATGCGTTTCACATAAGATTCAATGGCCTTGTTTTCGGTGATTTTTTTTGATGTCTTCACCCTTAATATTTCCAGCACCACGAGGCGTTCCTTGATTGACGCGACGATTGATTTGCATGGAGAAACTGTTGGTGATATTTTTAAACGTCTCCTGAGAAGCCTTGGCAGTAGCTCCCTTGATTGACAATCCAACCAAACTCAAGCTCGCCATGAGGAGAATAATCAGGAAGATGACAATCGATTTGAAAAACTTCCTTGTAACATAGGCAAATGCGTTGTGTAACATAGGTTCCCTTTCTAGATTTTGTTCTATTTTATAGTTCTAACAGAAAAAGTTCATATTATTTCGTAGTATTGCGAGTTTCAGTTAGTTTCTTGTTCTTCAACTCAAGTGTAATATCTGAGGCTTGTGCCACTTCTTTGCTGTGAGTTACGACGATGACACATTTACCTGTTTTCTCAGCAAGTGATTTGAGCAGTTCGACAATATCTCCAGCAGTCTTAGGGTCCAGATTTCCCGTTGGCTCATCCGCTAGAATAACTGGAGCTTCTGAGACCAAACTACGAGCAATGGCAACACGTTGCTGTTGACCACCTGATAACTGGAGAACATTCCGCTTGATCTGACTTTCATCCAAACCAAGCTCAAGCAGTGTATCCTTGCTTGCCTTTTTATTGACCAAGCGGATATTTTCCAGTGGAGAAAGATAATCTATCAAGTTATAATTTTGAAAGACCAGAGAAATATGGTGCATGCGATGGTAAGAATAGCCCTTCTTACGAATATCCTCTCCTTGAAAAAGGATAGAACCTTCAACAGGACTATCTAGACCAGCCAGTAGAGACAAGAGAGTGGATTTTCCTGCTCCTGACTCACCAATAATACTGTAAAATTTCCCGGGTTCAAAATTATAATTGATCTGATATAGGACTGCTTCAGCAGTGTTCTTATAACGGTAGGTAACATCTTGTAATTGTAATAAAGTCATGATTTCTCCTTCTTATACTCAATGAAAATCAAAGATTAAACTAGGAAGCTAGCCGCAGGTTGCTCAAAGCACAGCTTTGAGGTTGCAGATAAAGCTGACACGGTTTAAATTTGATTTTCGAAGAGTATTAACTAATAGATGATAAAATTTCCTTAGGCGATTTTCTAAATAAGAATAGGAAACAAATGGCTACAGATAAACAACTAAGCAGAACTAGAAAACATAGGATTCTGCAAAGATAAGATGCTGGTTGATAAACTGCTTGCTTTGGCTAGTGTATCTTGTAAGCTTGCCTGATCTCCACTTGCTAGTAGAGTTTGAAGTAGATAAGATGTAATGGAATTTTCTGCAACAAATGCTGGAAGCAAAGCTCCGAGAGATACCAAAACTACCTCTAAACAGAATTGTAGGAAGATTGAGCTCTTGCCTTTTCCAAGTGCCAGTAAAATTCCCACTTCGTAGACCCTTTCCCTCAACCAGAGAGACAAGACCAAAATCAAAGCCCCTGCTCCTGCTATCAACATCCCATAAAGGAAAATGGTCAGAAAGGTTTGGAAGGTCGCAACTGAGTCTTTGATCTGTTCAAAGGCCTTGTTTTCCTTCTCAACTTGGTAACCTTGATTTTCCAAGGCCAAGTTTTCCACCTGCTTCATGAGTCCGTCCATTTCCTTGGGATTTTCTACATAGAAGCGAGCTGCACTGACTTGCGGTTCACTATTTCCCAGAAGGCTTTGGCTACTTTCATAGTCTGTAAAGACTTGGTTTTCACTGAAGTCAGAAGACAAGCCTGTGAATTTCTCTTGTTTTTTACCAGAAAAGATGCCGACAATCTCAAACTCTACTGTTTGTCCTTTGCCAGATTCTGACTGACCAGCTTCTAAGGTAATCTTGTCATGAAGCGAAAGACCATTCTTCTTAGCCAACTCTTCGTGGATCAGAATTTTCTTCGAATCCCCTTTTTGAAGATGTCGCCCTTCTTTTAAATTGAAAGCCGAGCTGGTAAAGGTGACATCTTTAGATGAATCTTCAAGAGCTGTTAAGCTAACCAAGTTCTTATCCGCAGCGGACAAATCATCACGTTCCACGCTCTGCTCGCCACTCACTGCTTCCTTGTCTTTTAGTTTTGCGACCGTCTCGAGCTCAGGAGAAACATTTTCCAGTCCCTTAATCTTGCTTACAGATGCTAGGTCCGACAGCTTGAAAGTCTGACCATTTTCTATCTTTTAATAGAAAAGATGTGTTGAGTGATTTGTAAATGATTGGTTTCCACTGTTTTGTTGGACTTCAT
>CAKMPG010000243.1:0-5109 GCA_927911355.1 Streptococcus mitis
TAAACATAGGTGTTGGAAAGGTACCGTGGGGTGTGATGATTTCTCCCAGACGAGCTCCCGTGTGTTTTTCTTTCTTAATCAAACGATATTTGATTGGTGAATCTGACATTTTTTACCTCCGAAGCTGGGAAAGACAGTCCCCAGTTCATACTTTGTGCCCAAGGGCATACTGTATGATTTTATCAAAAAAAGTAGGAACTGTCACGAACTATGGTATAATGAGAGAATGAAATACCGAAAAATTGATTTAAAAACTGTTCGTCTGCAAGCTAGACAATTTCAGGCTGAAAATCCCCGCCTCTTTCTCGTCTATCTCTTACCTAGCATGCTGGTCATCTTGTCTGGCTTCCTCAATCCCTTAGAGCGCATCAACGAGAGTGTTTTAGAACAACCCTTTTTAAGCGTGTTTGGTCATGTATTCCAAGCCTACCTTTTTCCTCTATTAGTCTCCTTTATCGGAACAATACTTCTAACCAGTTCAGTCTATACAACACTGAAACTCATCAAGAATCCTGATACAGAACTATCCGTCAAAAATAGTCTCACTCTATTTAAAGAAGAGCACTTTTCACAAACCTTTTTGACTCTTCTCCTCAAACGTTTCTATCTCTTCTTATGGAGTATTCCTAGTTTGCTTGGAATTTACTTTCTTTTTTACAGTAGCTTTCTAGCAAAGAAATTCGTAGTTCTTCATCCTGAGTTTCCCAATCTGGATCTCACGTCAATTGAAACTGAGCGTTTCCTCATGACCTTTGGTCTTTACTTTCTAGCAAGTATCCTCTTGATGATTGTCGGAAATAGTCTCTATATCCCACAATACTATGCCTATTCGCAGGTAGAATTTCTCCTCTGTGATACCCTAGACTTAGGACAAGCTAAACCAGGACAAATCCTAAAAACCAGCCGTTTCCTGATGAAAGGCTACAAATTTCAGCGCTTTGTCCTAGACCTACAACTCCTTCCTTGGTACTTCCTCAATTGGATTACTTTTGGAATTGCTAGTTTCTCACTCCTACCCTACATTCAAATCAATAAAATAATTTTCTACCGGGCAGTACTGGCTAGAAAACGTCCAAAAGCTTGAAGGTTTCCCCTCAAGCTTTTTTCTATCAATGAGTTTCTCCGCCTACCAACTTGAGATCCTGATCTCCATGTTCTATAATAGCCCCGATTGCCGCTTCTATCCCTCGCCTAATATCCACTAAACTCATAGCTGGAGTAGTCGGTCGATTCACCACCTGTTCCATCATATAAGGAATATGCATAAAACCTGCCTTAACATGTGGAAATTTTTTTTCTACCAAATAGAGGGCCTGATACATCAAATGATTGCAGACAAAAGTACCTGCCGTATTGGAAACAGAGGCCGGCAATCCCTCTTTTTTTATAGCTTGAACCATCGCTTTAATCGGCAAACTACTAAAGTAGGCCGGAGCACCATCTGGGCGAATGGGAAGGTCAATCGGTTGATTACCTTCGTTATCCGGGATGCGTGCATCGTCTTGATTAATGGCCACTCGTTCAGGCGTCAAACTAGATCTTCCACCTGCTTGGCCAATACAAAGGACAAAGTCAGGTTGATAACGGTTTATCTCTTCTTCCAATACTTGGGCCGATTTGTGAAAGACTGTCGGCACTTCTAGCCAACGGACCTCAGCGCCATGGATTTCAGCTGGTAAACCTTTAACGGCCTCCAAGGCTGGATTTACCTTTTCCCCTCCAAAGGGCTCAAAACCTGTCACTAATACTTTCATTTCTAACTCCTCAAAACCAATTCAATGAGACTTTTTCTTAAAAACAAGTATAACATATTTCCCTTATTCTGGAGTGAAAAGGACTAGCGAGACTTTGATAGACCTTTGAGCTTATTTAAAGAGGAAAATACTAATCAAGGCCAAAATAGCTGGTCCACCTTGCTTCAAAATAATTTTCTTATCTGCTGTCAGAGAGCCATAAGCCGCAGCCCCAATCACAAATAAAAACAAAAATAGTCACAATTTCTAAATTCTGTGAGAAATAAATTCCATACAAGAGAAAGACTCCTAGTAGAGCATTATAAATCCCTTGATTTTTAAACAGTGAACTTACAGACGGACGAGCTAGTTCTTCCTTTTCCATGTTAAAGACTCGACTGGTTGCATCTGATTGCGTTGCAATACTTTCCAAATAAAAAAATGTAAAAATGCTCCAAAGCAAGATCGTTGCTAGAATGATTGTCATAATTGACATATTTTTCTCCTTAAATCTCTATATTCTCAATACCCAAAACCAATTTATTTAATAAACGGCTGAGTTCTGTTCTCTCAGAATCTGTTAAGATACTTTCCATCGCCTCCTTAACCTTGATATGCGTCAGAGGGGGATTCACCACTAACTGCTCCTTGGCATACTTCGTAGCCTCTACCAACACTTCCCGCTGATTTTCAGAATTGCGATGACGCTCGACCAAACCTTCCTTTCTAAAATCTTAAAATGCCGGGTTAAAGCAGCTTGATCAATTTTCAAACGCTCCTGAACTGCTATTTGATTACAAGGGGAATGCTTCAGCAAAAATAATAAAATCTGATACCGTGTCAAACTAATCCCAAGCTTTTTTTCAAACAATTGCGTGCTCGCTTGCTCAGACAAGCGGAGTTGATAAAGTAAATCTTGAATCTCTATCATTTTTTCTTTCCTTTTATTGATTTATCAATAATTGACTAATCAATTATAATACAAAGTAAAATAGATTGCAAGAATGTTGCTTAAGGCATTGTAAGATTGTAATTTTCCATTCAAATTGACAAAGAAAAAAACGAACGAGACTCGCTTCCTATCATGAAAGCTAGTTCTCATTCGTAAAAATTATGTGACAGAGTCTGGTTTATCCATTCATTGAAACGTGAACGTGGTCATAGTGGTTTTCTGTCACGCTACCACGGTCTGGCATTGGGTTCCAAGTATTAGCTGGTCCATATTTGCTATCGAATGGAGCATAGAAACGTGTTTCCAATAATGTAACTAATTCCACGACTAGCCATATTTTTGATTGCATATTCCGCAATCTTATCCCCTAATTCTGAGCTTTCTGGTACCATAAAGTCGATAGCCAAACCTTTTCCGTGATCTCCACTGTCTCCTGGACGGTAACCACTAAGGATGTGATGCCAAACAAGTTAGCAATTTCTTCTTTAAAGGCAGCTGTTTGTGGTTGAAGGCCTGCATTTTCAGATTTCGCTACCGCAAGTCCAGCATAATCGGGCGCTGCTGGAGCCGCGTAAGTTGTTGAAACTGTTTTCGCCTCTTTTGGTTGATAAGTAGAAACTGCTGCTGTAGCTTCACTTGATGATGCTACTTCTTTTGCTTCTTCTGAACTTGTTGTAGTTGTTTCAGGTGCTTTTTCTTCAACTGGTGTTGCAGTTGCTTCCACTGCTGATTCAGCTTGAATGCTTGCTTGTGTTTCCTGCTTCTCAGCTGGACTCGTTGCCTGAGGAGCTGCTTCTGCAACTGCATTGCTTGTCTCGGCTGTTTGCTCCTCTGAAGCAGAAGTTCCTGTAGATGGCGCGACTTCTTCTGCAGTAGCAACTGTCTCTGCAACTTCTGAATTTGTTGCTACTTCTTTTGTACTTGTAGTTTCTACCGCTTTTGGCGCTTCTGCAATCGGTTGAGAAAGGTCTGCAACCTGAACAGTTTGATCATCTACGGTCACTTGATTGGTTGTCAAATCTGCTGTCGCAGTTGTCACCTCTTCACTAGAAGCCGCTTGAGGTGTTTGGATTTCAACTTCTGTTACTTCTTCTGCTTCATTGACGGTCGTTGTCAAAACAGTTTCTGGGAAAATCAAGTCCATATTAGTGATTTTATTCAAATTCGCAAGAACTGTGACATCTACACCCAAGGCTTCTGCAATGGTGCTCAAGGTATCACCATACTGAACGGTATAACTTGTTTTGTTGTCCGTTTTAGTCAAATCGTTTTGGATTTGCTCAACACTACGTGCAGTCCAAAGAACTTCTTCTGCTTGAGTTGCCAATACTGGGGCAAATGACAAGGCTACTGTTGAAGCTAATAATATTCTTTTCTTCATTCTTTCCTATTCCTTTCAAATGAGTACCTGTCTATCATAACACAAAAAATGCAGAAAAAAAGCCCTCTCGGGCCTATTTAACAGAACTGTCTATTCCTTGTAACAAACTTGGTTACTTGAAATAGTTTGTTAGGTCTCTGTCACAAAACTGACACAATCTTATCGTTCCCAATCCCCAAAAATATAAGGAATATCTGCTAACCCTTGAATCCTATGATTTCCTTCATAAGTCGACTCTAAAAAGTTGATACTTTGAATCCCACTATTCTGGGCAAATTCCACATCCAGAGTCCGATCCCCTATATAATAGGTCTTCTCAGAATCCAACTGATACTTGCCTAACAGATAGTTAGCCGCTTCTGGACTTGGCTTCCGCACAAAACCACTCTGACTGGTTAAAATCTCTGTAAAATAAGATTCCAAACCCAAGTCTCTGAGAATGGTACGAGCATTGTCTCCCTTATGAGTGTAAACAAACTGCTGAATTCCTGATTCCTCTGCCCAAGCTAGCACATCACGCGCACCTGGCATCAAAACTACCTGAGCATTCTTCTCAGCCAAACTCTGGGCACGCACCTGATTTAGCATTTCCACATCCAGCTTTCTCTCTTCTGCCACCTGCACAAGTAAATCCTGCACAGAAAACTTGAGAATAAACTCCCTCACCTGCTCCTTATCATAAGGAATAGAAAACTGAGCAAAAGTTTCCTCAATTCCTGATAAAATCGCTTCGTAAGAATCCAATAAAGTCCCATCTAAATCCCAAATAAAAGCTGTTTTTTGCATTTCCTATCCTTCAAGCTCATATAACGCTGGTAACGGTAACGTAGAAATAACCAACGAAAACCATTATCCAAAAGGGTTCCGGCCCAAATACCAGGCAAGCCCCAACCAAGCACAATCCCCATCAGATATCCTGTTCCAATGCGGATACACCACATTCCTATACTTGTCGCATAAAAGGGAAGCCGAGCATTGCCCAAACCCTGCCAGACTGCTGTATAGATGACTGTTCCTATCGTCATAGGAGTACCAAGTAGTGA
>CAKMPG010000244.1:0-4038 GCA_927911355.1 Streptococcus mitis
CCCTTCAACTACCCTATTCCAACGCCAAATTGGAAGCGACCAATAATCTCATCAAACTTATCAAGCGAAATGCCTTTGGTTTTCGGAACTTTGAAAACTTCAAAAAACGGATTTTTATCGCTCTCAATATCAAAAAAGAAAGGACGAAATGTGTCCTTTCTCGATCTTAGCTTTTCTTCAACCCACTACAGTTGACAAAGAGCCTATAATTCTGCAATTTGGTTTAAGTTTACTTCTGCAACTGTGTCATTACCAAACATAGAGATAATCATCTTCACTTTATTGTTATCAATCTCTGTAATCTTACCAGTATAGTCTGCAAAAGCACCATCAATGATACGTACAGTTTGACCAACTTCAACATCGATATCAAACTCTTGTACAGTTTGTCCCATAGAAACCAAGATATCACGGATTTCTTGTTCCAATAATGGAGTTGGTTTTGATCTATTTCCGTGAGATCCGACGAATCCTGTAACGTTTGGTGTGTTTCGAACAACAAACCAAGCTTCATCTGTCATCACCATTTCCACAAGAACATAACCTGGGAAGCGATTTTCTTCTACTTCTTTTCTCTTTCCATTTTTTTCAACTTGCACTGTTTGTGTTGGAATTTCAACACGTAAAATATTATCCAACATATTGTAGGTTTGTGCACGTTGTAATAGATTTTCTTTTACCTTATTTTCATAACCAGAATAGGTTTGTAAGACAAACCATCCTTTATCAAAACTATCCATGATACTTCCTTTCATAATAGAAGATTTCTAGCGTGAATAACTCCACAGGTCTTCTAAAAAATATTAATAAATCGAATCAAACCTGAAACAATCAACTTGTCAAAAATATAAATAATCACAACAAAGAAAGCAGTGTATTCCATGATAGAACGAAAATCTCTCCAGCTTTCCTTGCGAGTTGGCCATGTTGTGTCTTTAAGAAGTCTAAAAATATCTCCAATAAAACGCATCGCTCTCTCCTATCTCGTTTCTCTGTGTGTAGTGTACTTACCACAATGTTTACAAAATTTATTTACTTCTAGTCGTGTTGGCTTGGGGTTTCCGCTGATCTTGATTGAATAGTTTCTTGAACCACAAACCGCACAAGCTAGGCTTGCTTTTTTTAGTGCCATAACGCCTCCATCTTATCTATTATAACAAGAAAGCTAGGCTTTGACAAGCATCTTAACGAAATAGATTGACTACCGAATCCCATATCGTTTGAGCCTTTTCCTTAATCTTCGCATCCGAGATAGCACGGCTAGCCTCATCTACCAGATTTTGTGCACGACTTCTAATATCAGAAAGGCTATTATCCGCCTGATTTTCTTCATTACTCTGCACTTGATTTCTTGTATTGGCTGGTGCAATTCCATTTTGCTTATAAGCATTTTCAACTGTAAAGGTACTTCCTGGCGTATAAGGTAAAATGGTATTTGCAATGTTTCTAAAGACATGGGCTGCACCGTTTGAAGTAGATCCTGCTAGATAGTGATTTTCATCAGTCGTCGGGAAACCAAGCCAGTGACTAATCACTACATCCGGTGTATAACCAATTACCCACTGGTCACTTGTATATTCTGGATTGAAAACCGCTTCAGTTGTACCAGTTTTTCCTGCCATGACATAATCTGCAGGCGATGAACTAATACCGGTACCGTTGGTGAATGTCCCCAACATCATACTGGTCATCTTATCAGCTACAGACTTATCAATCACCCGTTTTTGTGAATTTTTATGGCTTGCTATAACTTGTCCACTAGCATTTTCAATTCTACTAATAAAATGAGCTTCAGGCATTAAACCTTCATTTGCAAAGGCAGCATATGCTTGAGCCATTTGCAGAGGATTGGTTTCGACACCACTTCCCAAGGCGACACCAAGAACACGGTCGACCTTTTCCATGTTGAGTCCGAATTTTTCGCCTGACTCAAAAGCCTTGTCGACGCCCAAATCATTAACAGTGGCAACAGCAGGTAGATTAAGCGACTCTGCCAAGGCTTGATACATAGGAACTTCTCGACTCGTTTTGATCCCTGCATAGTTATCAACCTTATAGCTGTCGTACTGCATGGTATGGTTATCCAATTGCTTATTCAAAGCCCAACCTGCTTCAACTGCTGGCGTATAAACAACTAAAGGCTTAATTGTAGAACCAGGACTACGTTTTGATTGAGTTGCATAGTTGAAATTCCGGAATCCAGTTTTATCATTGCCAGCAACCTGACCAACAACTCCACGAACTCCACCTGTTTTCGGTTCGAGAGCTACACTTCCTGATTGAGCAAATGTTCCATCCTCTGCCCTCGGAAATAGTGATATATTTTCATAGACAACCTGCATATTTGCTTGATAGTTTTGGTCTAGCTCCGTGTAAATGCGGTAGCCATTATTGACAATTTCTTCCTCTGTTAGATTATACTTGGAAATGGCTTCGTTAACCACCGCATCAAAGTAAGAAGGATAGCGGTAATCTGAGTTTTTCCTTCATACTTATCGTGCAATTGCGAAGTCATATCAACTTCTGCAGCTTCGGTTTCTTGGTTTTTATCAATGTAACCCGCTGCAAGCATATTTTGCAAGACAGTATCACGACGATTAGTAGAATCTTCTACAGATTTCAAGGGGTTATACAGTTCCGGTCCTTTGAGCATCCCTGCCAGAGTCGCAGCTTGATCCAGACTCACTTCTGATGCAGAAACTCCAAAGTATTTCTTACTCGCATCTTCTACACCCCACACACCATTTCCAAAATAGGCATTGTTAAGGTACATGGTTAAGATCTGATCCTTACTATATTTTTTTGTTAATTCTAAGGCAAGGAAAAATTCTTTTGCTTTTCTCTCAACAGTTTGATCCTGCGACAGATAGGCATTTTTAGCCAGCTGTTGAGTAATAGTAGAACCACCACCTGAACGACCAGCAGTGACAATCGCCAAGAAGAAACGACCATAGTTAATCCCGTCATTTTATAAAAGAACGGTCTTCTGTCGCAATAACGGCATTCTGCAAATTTTTACTTATATCAGTCAATTCAACATAAGTTCCTTTTTGACCAGATAAGGCACCAGCCTCTTTTTCTTCACGGTCAAAATGATAGTCCGAGTTTCAAGGCGTTTTGCAAATCGTTAACATTGGTTGACTTAGCTACAGCAAACAAATAGGTTCCAACTAGCAAGCCTGCACTCAAACCTAGTATAAGGACAATCTTGTTAGATGATAACGACGCCAGAATTTTTCGAATTGGACCTACTTGGGCTAATTTTTTTCGATCACTACGAGAGCGACGTAAGCTAGTAGAATCAGAATCCTCTGATTCACTTGTTTCTTTTTTAAAAAGAGAAAGAAATTTCTCAAATAATTTATCTAATTTCATGCGTTTATTTTATCATCTTCGTCATAGGAAGACAAGAATTTAGCTATTTCCTATCCAAATAGGGCTTTTTTTGTTACAATATCTGTATGCAATTCACATTTACATTACCAGACCCTCTACCTCAAATGACGGTAAAGCAATTACTTGAGGAACAACTCCTCATCCCTAGAAAAATCCGTCATTTTTGAGAATCAAGAAACACATTTTGATAAATCAAGAAGAAGTCCACTGGAACGAAATCGTAAATCCTGGAGATGTTTGCCAGTTAACTTTTGACGAGGAAGATTATCCCAAAAAGGAAATTCCTTGGGGCAACTCTGAGCTTGTTCAGGAAGTTTATCAAGATCAACACTTAGTTATTGTGAACAAACCAGAGGGGATGAAAACGCATGGTAATCAGCCAAACGAAACCGCCCTTCTTAACCATGTCAGTGCCTATGTTGGCCAAACCTGCTATGTCGTTCATCGTCTAGACATGGAAACCAGTGGCTTGGTTCTCTTTGCCAAAAATCCTTTTATCCTGCCTATTCTCAATCGCTTACTGGAGAAAAAAGAGATTTCTAGAGAATATTGGGGCACAGGTCGACGGACATATCAACAGCAAAGAACTTGTTTCAAAGACAAAATTGGGCGTGATACGCCATGACCGCAGAAACGAAATAG
>CAKMPG010000245.1:0-7764 GCA_927911355.1 Streptococcus mitis
TCAAAAAGCCAAGTGAAAACTTGAGTTGGGTAAAGAGAATCAAGAAGCTGGCACCAATCATAACGTCAGGCGCAACCATGAGGATATTATTGAGTGATAGAAAGGCTTCTTGGTATTTCTTACGAGACTGGTAGATATAAAATAGCTCCAAAAGTCCCGATAATGGTCGCTATCAAGGCTGACAGAAAGGCCAAGAAAAAGGTCTGAGTCACAATCAACATGAGACGACCATCGCCAAACATAGTTTTAAAATGGCTCAGGCTGAAGCCTGTAAAGCTATTCATGTCGTTGCCTGCATTAAAGGCATAGCCAATCAGGTAAAAAATGGGCAGGTAGAGGACAAGAAAGACCAGTCCCAGATAAAGGTTGGCAAATTTTTTCATCGTTCTCTCCTTTCCTTGGTCACCCACATGGTGATGAACATGGTCAGGATAAGAATCACACCGATGGTTGATCCCATACCGTAGTTGTCATTAGTCAGGAAGTTCTGCTCAATAGCTGTACCAAGAGTGATAACGCGGTTTCCACCAATCAAACGGGTCAGCATGAAGAGACTCAAACTTGGGATAAAGACCGATTGGACCCCACTTCTCACTCCATTCATCGATAGAGGGAAGATGACATGACGGAAGGTCTCCCACTTGGTCGCACCGAGATCGTAGCTGGCATTGATGAGGTTGTTATCCATATCATCCAAGACATTGAAAATCGGCAAAATCATAAAGGGAAGCTCGATGTAGCTTGCGACAAAGATAAAGGAGAAATCGGTAAAGAGCAACTGCTGCGAACCAATTCCGATAAATTCCAAAAATTGGTTAATAGAGCCATTTTGACCAAAAATCCCGATAAAGGCATAGGCCTTGAGGAGCAGGTTAATCCATGTCGGCAGAATGATTAACATGAGCCAGAGTTGACGGTGCTTGAGACGGGTCAAAAAGAGGGCTGTTGGATAGCTGATAAGGAGGGTCACAAAGGTCACAATTCCTGCATAAAGCACGGAGTTAAAGCTCATTTTGAGGTAGGTCAAGTTTTGTGAAGCAAAGTAAGATTTATAATTTTCTATACTGAACTGGCCTTCGATGTTGAAAAAGGATTGTCCGAAAATCAAGACCAAGGGTGCCAGGACAAAGAGGGCAATCCAAAGCATGTAGGGCACTACAAAGAGTTTAGAGCTTGTTTTCTTCATCTCTTTCCTCCTCGATTGCATTGATCAGACCTGCTTCTTGCTCTTCAATTTCTACGTATTCTTCGATACGAGCATCGAACTCTTCTTCAGTTTCGTTGAGACGCATGATATGGATGTCTTCTGGTTCAAAGTCCAGACCGATTTCCTCACCCACGATGGCCTTACGGGTTGAGTGGATCATCCATTCATTCCCAAGTTCGTCATAGGCGATAATTTCATAGTGCACCCCACGGAAAAGCTGGGTATCGACCTTAACTTGGAGCTTGCCTTCTTCAGGAAGGGTAATACGCAAGTCCTCTGGACGAATCACGACCTCGACAGGTTCATTCGGCTTCATCCCCCCATCAACCGCTTCAAAGCGTTTGCCGTTAAACTCAACCAAGTAGTCCTCAATCATGGTTCCTGGCAAGATATTTGACTCACCGATAAAGGTGGCAACAAAGTGGTTAATTGGCTCATCGTAGATGTCCACTGGCGTTCCAGACTGGACAATCTCGCCATCATTCATGACAAAAATCCAGTCACTCATAGCCAAAGCTTCTTCCTGATCGTGAGTAACAAAAACAAAGGTGATTCCCAATCGTTGTTGCAGTTCACGCAGCTCATACTGCATATCTGTTCTTAATTTCAAGTCCAACGCTGACAAAGGCTCGTCCAACAAAACCACACGGGGTTGGTTAATGATGGCACGGGCAATAGCCACACGCTGACGTTGTCCTCCAGAAAGTTTACGGATAGAACGTTTTTCGTAACCTTCCAACTGAACCATCTTGAGAACTTCAGCAACACGTTGCTCGATTTCTTTCTTGTCGATCTTACGCAAGCGAAGTGGAAAGGCAACATTTTCAAACACATTCATATGTGGAAACAAGGCATAGGATTGGAAGACCGTATGGACGTCACGCTTGTTGGTTGGAATGTCGTTGATGCGGACACCGTCCAGTAAAATATCTCCTGTCGTCGCATCCAGTAAACCTGCAATGATGTTCAGGATAGTTGATTTCCCTGAACCAGATGCGCCTAGAAGGGTATAGAATTTCCCTTCTTCCAACTCAAAGTTGATATCTTTGAGAACCTTGGTGTTGCTGTCTTCAAAAACTTTAGAGACGTTTTTGAATTCAATAATTGGTTTTTTCAATTGTTATTTATTCCTTCTTTTTCATAGATTAACAGATCAGGGCTCTGTCAGGCCGCCACTACCTCGTGTAGGAGATTGAACTGCCTACATTCTTCTGCACTAACGATAGGCTTTCACCCCCTTTCCATGACATAGCAGCAGCTTTTTATCTAAAGCTTCCTACTTGCCTTCACCTAAAATACGGACTTCTCTCTCAAGAGTAACGCCAGAGTGTTCCTTGACTTTTTCGATAACAGACTCAATCAAGTCCTCGTAGTCTTTAGCCGTTCCGTCAGCAACATTAATCATAAAACCTGCGTGTTTTTCTGATACTTCAACACCACCGACACGATAGCCTTTCAAACCAGCTTCTGAAATTAATTGACCTGCAAAATGCCCTACTGGACGCTTAAAGACCGAACCACAAGATGGATATTCTAAAGGTTGCTTGAGTTCACGTAGATGCGTCAAGCGATCCATTTCTTGCTTGATAACCTGATGGTTTCCTGGAGCAAGGGAAAATTTAGCTGACAAGACAACTGCACCAGACTCCTGAATGGCTGAATGGCGGTACCCAAAAGCCAAATCTTTGGCAGACAGGGTCTCGATTTCTCCATCCTTAGTCAAGACCTTACAAGACTGCAAGATGTGGGCAATCTCGCCACCATAGGCACCGGCATTCATAAAGACAGCACCGCCAACGCTCCCTGGAATGCCACAAGCAAACTCAAAGCCAGTCAAACTATGACGAAGGGCAATGCGAGTTGTTTCAATCAAGTTAGCACCAGCTTCTGCTTCAATAGTATAGCCATCAACGGAAACGTTATTGAGCTTGTCACACAAGATGACAAATCCACGAATCCCACCATCACGAACGATGATGTTGCTGGCATTCCCAAGAACCATCCAAGGGATATTTTCTTGATTGGCAAATTTAACAACGCGAGCCAACTCAAAACGATTTCGTGGAAAGACCAAATAATCGGCCTCTCCACCTACTTTTGTATAACTATAGCTATGCAAGGGTTCTTTAAAACGGATATCAATCCCTTCTAAGATTTCAAGCATTTTTTCTTTTACTGACATGACACTCTTCCTTTTACAAAATTCATTCCATTATACCATTTTTAAGACCATTTGACGACCCTAAAAAAATCTTGGGCTTATTTTAAACAAAAAAAGAGGTTTCCCCTCTTTTTATGATTTTTTGCAAAAGATAGCCTTTGTTCCATAGGCAAGCAGAACAAGTTCAAGTGCTAGGACAACTTCAACCAAGACTGGATTGGTTAACCAGCCAACTTGGGCAAGAGATGGTGCCAGGTCAAAGAAGGCATGTAGTCCATAGGCCGCTAGGAGATAAATCCATTTCTTCTGGCGAACAGCTTGGTAAACCCAAACAGTCAAGAGTAATTGGAAACCTAGGGCCAAGATTCTCTCAAAACCAAGCAAATAAATCTGCCAGACAGAAAGTGACTGAATGGTTTTTAACATATTTTCAGACAGCAATTGCATGACCTGTGGATTCTGAGTTTGAACTGCTGAGAGAACGATGTAGAGATTAATCAAACTAGTAAGACCTAGGAAAATCAACTCCAAGCCACCATGCCCCAATCCATAAGCCAAGGCATCTGCCTTTTCCAAACTTCTCTTTTTCTCCAACCATTTGAAGAAAATAAGACGAGCAGTTTCCTCAAAAAATGCTGCCATGGCTAGGCCATAGATGATATAGACAAGCGGATGGTCTCGCAAGAGGGCAATACTACCGTCTTTTTGAGGATGCAAAACCAAGATATGCACCAGTTTTTCTAAAATCTGTGAAGAGACAAAGAAGGCAACAGCCCCCAAGCCCAAGACAGCTAGATTAATCTGGTGTTTCTTTTTGGCATACCAAATGCTTCCTATCAAGAAAGCCAGCAACAACACCATGGTAATGATAATATGAATGGTCATTTTCTTCTCCTATTCAGCCTTTTCAATATCTTTTTTTCATCTCGTCAACATTGAACTTAGCAAACAAGTATTGACGGTCTTGGACTGGGAAACGTTGGTCCAACTGGTCAACAGCTCCCACCTCAACAATACCTTCCTTGATAACAAAGTTCATGACATGTCCACCGAAAGTCAAATCATCTGATATGAAGTGCAGATGGTAGCCTGCCACACTGACCCCATGGAAAATCTCAGGCGTCCAGAAACCAACAATGGTCCCCGCCACATTGTCACGACTATATTCCGGTTGATGGGTTGCGACATCAGCAAACTTGGTATCTGGTGTCGACTTGGGAATCATGCGCACATGCATATGCGAAAATTCCCCACGAATCTTGATAGAGCGGAAAAGATTTTCCCCATCATAATAAGACTCGATTCGCTCTTCCAATTCCTTGTCTGTCATCTCAAAGCGCTGACGGAAAATGACCTCTGCCTGATGTGGTACTACTGCAGCGTAAGGAATAAGGGCATCTGGTGACACTTCTACAATTTCCGGTTGTTCTCCTGAGCCTTTGGCTTGATAAGCCTTGCCATCCAAGACAATCAATTCTCCATCAATGGAATCCAAGGTTCCCAAACCAAGGTCACCATGCTCCAGCAATTCTCCTACTGTCATGGTACCACCATAAAGGCCTGCCATCAAAGCTCCAAGGGTATTGTATTGAAATAATTTCACTGGTTCCTGCACGTTCTTATCCATTCACTTTCTTGTCTGTTATTCTATAAATGTTACTCCTAAGTATACCACATTTAGCTTTATATGTGAACGAGAGAAACACTCTAGACATTGCCAAGAAGGAAAAAAAAGGGTACAATGTAACAAAATCAAGGGAGGTCTGGAATGAAGAAACAAAGCAAGTACCAAGAGGTTATTTCCTATCTGAAAAATGGTATCGAGTCTGGACGCTTTCCAACGGGAAGTCGCCTGCCTTCTATCCGTCAACTGAGCCTTGACTTCCACTGTAGCAAGGACACTATTCAACGCGCCCTACTGGAATTACGGCACGAACAATACCTCTATGCCAAGCCCCAGAGTGGCTACTATGTCCTAGAACAAGGGCAACACCAGGATCTAGAAATCGAGGTTCCCGATGAACACGCCAGTGCCTATGACGATTTCCGACTCTGTGTCATGAAACCTTGATTGGCCGAGAAAACTACCTTTTTTAACTACTATGACAACCAAGAAGGTTTAGAAGACTTAAGACAATCAATTCATAAACTCCTCTTTGACCAAGCTCTCTACTGCAAAGCTGATCAACTTGTACTGACTTCTGGAACCCAACAAGCCCTTTTTATCCTCTCTCAAATTTCCTTTCCTAGCCAAGCTAAGGAAATCTTGGTGGAACAGCCGACCTACCATCGAATGAATCGCCTCTTGATTGCTCAGGGTCTGGACTATCAAACGATCGAACGAGGCATTGATGGGATTGACTTGGAAGAACTGGAAGGCCACTTCAAAACAGGTAAAATTAAATTTTTCTATACCATTCCTCGTTTTCACTATCCTCTGGGGCATTCCTATTCAGAGCAGGACAAACGGGCTATTCTTGACTTAGCTGCCAAGTATGGAGTCTATATCGTAGAGGACGACTATCTGGGGGATTTGGACTCTAAAAAGGGCCAGACCTTCCACTATCTAGATACAGAGGAGCGCGTCATTTATATCAAGTCCTTCTCAACCAGCCTCTTTCCAGCCCTGCGGATAACAGCACTCATCCTTCCAAATACTATCAAGGAAGCATTTGTGGTCTACAAAAATATCCTAGACTACGATAGCAACCTCATCATGCAAAAGGCCCTGTCACTCTATATTGACAGTCAATTATTTGAGAAAAATCGGCTAGCTCGCTTATCCAATCAGGAAGACTACCAAAAACAAATCGAGGAAAGATTAGCTAAAACACCTTGTCCCCTTCCTCACTTTCCGCTTCATGATAGTTTATTGCTAGATCTGAGACAGTATCCTAAAATTGCTAGTCTCAAACACAGCCAACTGGGCTTGGATTTCTTTGAAGAGGCTTACTTGGGTGCCTGTCCTTACCAATTTGCCAAGGTATCCTTAGACAATCTGGAAAAGGTTTTAAACTATTTAAAAGCAGAATTGGAATAACTTCCAACTCTGCTTTTTTCTTATTGTTCAACTTCTGTTAGGCTTGCTGCTTTTTCAAGATATTTTTGGTAGGTGCCGTCATCCTTAAGTTTTTGGATGACCTTGTCCACCACTTCTTTCAAATCAGCACTATTTTTTCTAAGGGCAACTGCATTGGCTTCGCCGTCCTTCATCTTCAAGCTGACAGTTGCAACAGCTAAGTCGGCATTTTTAGCAGCATAGCTAAGGGCAACTGGCTCATCCATGTGAACAGCATCAACTTTTCCAGCCTGCAATTCATTAACTGCTTCACCCATATTGGTTAGGGAAGTTAATTGAGCTTTTGGCAATTGTTCCTTGACCATAGATTCTGGAACAGTCCCTTTTTGGGCTGCAATATTAGCACTTTCAAGGCTAGTTAAATCCTTGTATTTTTCTACATCAGCCTTACGAACCAAGAAACTAATCTTGTTTTCATAGTAAGGGATTGAAAAATCAAAGACTTCTTTTCTCTCATCAGTAGCGCTAATTCCTGCGACAGCTAGGTCAGCCTTACCAGTTTGAAGACTGGTCAAGACATTGTCAAAACTCATGCTTGAAATTTCCAACTTCACCCCAAGTTCATCAGCGATAGCTTGGGCCATATCAATATCCGCACCGACTACCTGGTTTTTTCCGTCAACTAAAGACTGAAATTCAAAAGGTGCATAGTCAGGACTGGTCGCCACAACTAATTTCCCCTTTTGCTTAATGGCCTCAACAGCTGACTGAGAACCATTAGAACCCGACTGGCAAGCTACTAAGAAGAAACTTGCAAGAAAACTACATAAAACAAATATCCATTTTTTTGATTTCATAAATAAACAACCTCTCTGTTAATTTTGTATAATTATAACGCTATCCAAGATACTTGTCAAGTGTTTTTTGAATTTTTATCTTAAAAATATTTTTTTTCATTCAATAAAAGGAGCTATTAATTGATTTCAAGCTCCTTTTTATACAGAATGAATCTATTTTATAGTTCGACAATCTTACCTGTTTCAAAGTAAACAACCCATTCACAGATATTTTTAGCATAGTCTCCAATACGTTCCAAGAAAGCAATCACTTGGAAATAATCACGACCTGTAACGATGGCATCTGGATTTTTCTTGATTTCTTCTGTAGCCAAATCACGAATGCTATCAAAGTAATGGTTGATTTTTTCATCCATGGCTGCTACTTCATAGGCCTGGTCTACTGAACCATTGAGATAGAGTTCAAGGGCTACTTCAACGAAAGTTCTTGACATCGCGCCCCCATTCTCTTGATTTCTTCTTCAACAGCTGGGATACGTTGCCTCCCCCTTCATACGAATTGCCGCTTTGGCAATGGAAA
>CAKMPG010000246.1:0-7052 GCA_927911355.1 Streptococcus mitis
GTTCCATCAAAGTCAATCACGGCAATTTTCTAGCACTTCCTTGTCTATCAACTATCCAAGTGGTTGGTTGGCTCGTCCAGAATCAAGAAGTTGTTGTTCTCCATAGACAATTTAGCCAAAAGCAAACGAGCTTTCTCTCCACCTGACAACATGCCAACTGATTTTTTAACATCATCTCCAGAAAAAAGGAAGGCACCAAGACGGTTACGGATTTCAACTTCCGGTGTCAATTTGAAATCATTCCAAAGTTCATCAAGTACCGTATTACTTGGTGTCAGCTTGCTTTGGGTTTGGTCATAGTAACCAACCTCAACATTGGCGCCAAGCGCTTTTCACCCTTGATAAAAGGAATCTGGTCCACAATAGACTTGATAAAGGTTGACTTGCCAATACCATTGGGACCAACGATGGCGACAGCATTCATCTTACGAAGGTCTAGGTTGATAGGATCTGACAATATTTCCCCATCATAGCCAATAGCTGCATTCTCAACAGTCAAAACAACATTGCCCGACGTTTTTTCAGACTGGAAGGTCATGTTGGCTGATTTCTTGCCAGCTTCAGGTTTGTCCAAACGCTCCATTTTTCCAGTTGTTTGCGTCGAGATTGGGCTCGTTTGGTCGTCGAAGCACGTACTAGATTGCGATTGACAAAGTCTTCCAGAGCAGCGATTTCCTTTTGTTGCTTTTCATAGTTTTTTGCCTCAGTAGCTAGCTTTTGCTCCTTTAACTCAACAAAACGAGAGTAGTTGCCCACATAGCGATCCAAGGAATGCTTGTCAAATCCAGCGTAATTGTCGCAACCTTGTCTAAGAAGTAACGGTCGTGGCTGACAATAATAAGGGCGCCGCTATAGTTTACCAAGTAATTCTCTAGCCAGGCAATGGTTTCAATATCCAAGTGGTTGGTTGGCTCGTCCAAGACCAAGAGATTGGGCTTTTCAAGGAGCATTTTAGCCAGTGCCAGACGAGTATTTTGACCACCCGAAAGCTCGGCAATTTTCATCTGCCACATAGACTCGTCAAACTTAAATCCATTTAAAATCGCTCGTATATCAGCTTCATAGGTAAAGCCACCTGCTTGGCGAAAATTCTCAGATAAGCGGTCGTAATCTGACATCAGTTTATCCAAATCAGCACCAGACTTTTCTCCCATCTCTAGCTCCATCTGACGAAGTTGTTTCTCCGTCCGACGCAAATCATCAAAGACATGAAGCATCTCATCGTAGATGGTATTTTCAGACTCAAAACGGCTATCTTGGGCTAGGTAAGACAGAGAAATATCTTTTTTCTTATTGATTTCTCCACTAGTTGGCTCCTCTTCTCCAACCAAAATCTTCAAAAGAGTAGACTTACCTGCACCATTTTTCCCAACAAGGGCTATCCGATCTCGTTCATCAACCTGCAGGTTTATATTATCAAAAAGAACCTCTCCTGCAAAAGAACGTTCAATTTTATTAGCTTGTAAAATAATCATAAGAGTAGTATAGCATGTTTCCCTAAGGCATTCAAGACTTGATAAACAGGCATATGTCACTACTTTTCTGAAAATTATGCTACCGTTTTACTAAAACGCTAAAAAAGTGCTATAATGTGAACGGTTAAAACAATTTACAAAAAGGAGAATTTCAATGTCTTACCAAGAAAATTACCAGAAATGGGTTGATTTTGCGGAGCTTCCTGATTACCTTCGTCAAGATTTGGAAAATATGGACGAAAAAACTAAGGAAGATGCCTTCTATACAAATCTTGAATTTGGTACTGCAGGTATGCGTGGCTTGATTGGTGCTGGTACAAACCGCATCAACATCTACGTTGTGCGTCAAGCTACTGAAGGATTGGCTCGTTTGATTGAGTCTAAAGGTGGAAACGAAAAAGAACGCGGTGTCGCAATTGCCTACGATAGCCGTCACTTCTCACCTGAGTTTGCCTTTGAATCTGCGGCAGTTCTTGCTAAACACGGCATCAAATCTTACGTATTTGAAAGCCTTCGTCCAACTCCAGAACTATCATTGCAGTTCGTCACCTCAACTGTTTTGCGGGTATCATGGTCACAGCCAGTCATAACCCTGCACCATTTAACGGATACAAGGTTTACGGTGAAGACGGTGGACAAAATGCCTCCACACGACGCAGACGCTTTGACTACATATATCCGTGCAATCGAAAATCCATTTGCTGTAGAAGTTGCTGATGTGGAAGCTGAAAAAGCTTCTGGCTTGATTGAAGTTATCGGCGAAGCTGTCGATGTTGAATACCTCAAAGAAGTTAAGGACGTAAACATCAACCCAGCCTTGATTGAAGAATTTGGTAAAGACATGAAAATTGTCTACACACCACTTCATGGTACTGGTGAAATGTTGGCTCGTCGTGCTCTTGCCCAAGCAGGATTTGACTCTGTTCAAGTTGTTGAAGCGCAAGCAACTGCTGACCCAGACTTCTCAACTGTAAAATCTCCGAACCCAGAAAGCCAAGCAGCCTTTGCTCTTGCTGAAGAACTTGGTCGTCAAGTTGGTGCAGATGTTCTTGTGGCAACTGACCCAGACGCAGACCGTGTTGGTGTTGAAGTTCTTCAAAAAGATGGTAGCTACCTCAACCTTTCAGGTAACCAAATCGGTGCTATCATGGCTAAATACATCTTGGAAGCCCACAAAAACGCAGGAACTCTTCCTGAAAATGCAGCCCTTTGCAAATCTATCGTATCAACTGACTTGGTAACGAAGATTGCTGAAAGCTACGGCGCAACTATGTTCAACGTTCTGACTGGTTTCAAATTCATCGCTGAAAAAATCCAAGAATTCGAAGAAAAACACAATCACACTTACATGATGGGATTTGAAGAAAGCTTCGGTTACTTGATTAAACCATTCGTACGTGATAAAGACGCTATCCAAGCTGTTCTTGTCGTTGCTGAACTTGCTGCCTACTACCGTTCACGTGGTTTGACCCTTGCTGACGGTATCGAAGAAATCTACAAAGAGTACGGCTACTACGCTGAAAAAACTATCTCTGTTACCCTTTCAGGTGTCGATGGTGCTGAACAAATCAAAGCGATTATGGCTAAGTTCCGTAACAATGCTCCAAAAGAATGGAACGCAACAGCTATCACTGTCGTAGAAGACTTCAAGGCACAAACTGCTACTGCTGCTGACGGTACTGTTACAAACTTAACAACTCCTCCAAGTGATGTGTTGAAATACACACTTGCTGACGGTTCATGGATTGCTGTTCGCCCTTCAGGTACAGAACCAAAAATCAAGTTCTACATTGCAGTTGTAGGTGAAACCAACGAAGAATCACAAGCTAAGATTGCTAACATCGAAGCAGAAATCAATGCTTTTGTAAAATAAAGTCCTATAAAAGATGAGACCAAACCAATCTCATCTTTTTTTCGTATCAAATCTAAGCAATTTTAGAAACTTTATGGCATACTAGACATATCAATGAAAGCGAGGTAATCTCATGGAACAATTTTTAGATAATATCAAAAACCTTGAAGTCACTACAGTTGCGCATGCTCAAGAAGCTCTTGATAAAAAAGAAACTGCAACCTTCTTTATCGGTCGCAAAACTTGCCCTTACTGCCGTAAATTTGCAGGTACTTTAGCAGGTGTCGTAGCTGAAACCAAAGCTCACATCTACTTCATCAATAGTGAAGAAGCAAGCCAACTCAATGAGTTGCAAGCATTCCGCTCACGCTACGGAATCCCAACTGTACCAGGATTTGTTCACATTGCGGATGGACAAATCAATGTCCGTTGCGACTCTTCAATGTCAGCACAAGAAATCAAAGAATTTGCTGGATTGTAAAAGATATTAAAAAGAAGGCACATTCGCCTTCTTTTTAATTATTTTCAAAATAGGAATCAACCAACTCCTGAATCCTTCCTTCTTTAGCGGCAGGAATGGTATCTTCTAAAACAAAGTTCTTTCTACTAATGTCTTGTGAGAGATTTCCAAAGATAAAATTAGTCGAGATGTTATAGATAATCTCAGATGGTGCAAATCCATAAACTTGGTTTTCTAGGATATGTTTTAAGCGTTCTTCAGGATTTGGAAATGCATCTTTTAAACCATTGCTATTATATAGTCGCTTAACCAATTCTGCAATATAGAGGCCTGATTTCATGTACAAATCAATAAATGTCTTAGATGGATCATCAAAGATACCTGGATTTTCTTTTTCAAGGTCATACACCATTCTCTTCACCACTCGTTTAGGAGTGAAAATCTGGTTCGTTTTCTGCGGTGGAATATAATCAAAAATATCTTCTTTCTGATCTTTAAAATAATCTGCTAATTCCTCTTTCTTACGAAGAAATTCTTGGATTGCTTCATCAAATGTTGCTCGATCAAAGAGATGTCCTGCAAAATCTTGTCCACCATCTCTCAAATAACGAAATTGATCAATCGTAATACCGGTCACTTCAAAGAAAACATGCTCAGGAACAAAGGTATCAAAATTATCAAGTGTTAGAGTTTGATCACCATAAGCCATAATAAAGCTTGGGATGGTTCGTGCAAATCCACGAAGATGGTCACGAATCTCATCTTGAGCTGATTGTTTCAACTGCTCAACACGTTTTATCTCAACCTGTTCAATAAACTTCTCAGGCATTTTTTCCACTTCTTTTTTAAGTGTTTGCTCTAGTTTTTCCTTGTGAATAAGATTGTTTTCTTCTAAACGTTTATCAAAATCTTCTTGAATCTTATCCTTTTGCTCCTTATCAACTGCTTCCTTGATTTGTTGTTGCAATTCTTCCCTGATATGAGCTTCAGAAATTTTTCTTTCGATATCGTTTTTTCGAATTTCATTCTCAAATGTTGCTGTAATTTGCTTCTTAATTTGATCTGTTTCCCGAGTTTTAAGGTTGTATTCACCTTTCAAATCTTCTACAATCACTGAAGAAACCGTCTTACTCAAATCATTAACCAGCTGTTTTTGAGTTCTGTCCTCATCCTTAGTGAACAAATACTGTAACAGATTGACTAAGTCCATAGACTTTTTCACCAAAAAGTCGCATTTGCTGATTAACTACAATTTCATGGTCAACTACTGCATTGCCCTCATCATCTACTGTAACATCTGAAAAGTCTAATAGTTCAGAAGATGTTTGTAACTTCCCTTCCTTTTCAACTGGGAGTTCATTTAAAATGTCTAGAACGGTTTGACTAGCTTGGAAAATACCGCTGATATTATCAAATAAAAGATTGGACATAAAGCCTCGTTTAAGAACTTCTCTAGCTTTAATCTGGCGAGGGATAGTTAGAACCGCCTTGGCATCAATTTCAACCATCTTACCAGCACGATCTTCAGCTATGACAGGGAAGAAATTTAGTAATTCTCTAATGTTTTCTTCACGAGTTGTCGAAGTCCCACCTCCTCCTGCAGTTGCAAGCGATAAGTTGTTGGCAAACTCATCAAAGAGAATCAAGGTTCTTTCCGGCGCAAAGTCAAATACATAGGCTCTTTCTTTGCGGAAATAATTTCCTTTGCTATCGGTCCATGAATATGGGTTTTGAGCACGGAAAGCAGCCTGCATATAAAGGGCGGGTGATTTTAAGTTTGATAACATCAATACCCCTGTCCATTCAGGATGGTAACCCCTGTCGTCAACTGACCGACGGATAGGGTAATAGTTTTGTCATTCTCCGCTATCGCCTTTCTAACCAAATCTAAGGATTTGAGTTTGACTTTATCGTCTTCTTCGGACATACGTCCATCACCTGCAGCTAGAATAATCTCATAGTTTTCATAAATTGGGTGTTCTTCTAGTAGTGCTTTTAAAGCTTTAGCTGAGGCTACACGTTCTAACAGCCAAAAAGTATGCTTGAGTTCATTACGAAGTTCTTTGGTTGAAAATGGATACTTTTCATTGCTTGATAGAGTATTTAGCCAATTTCTAACATCTTGCTCATGGATAAATTTCCCTTTATCATCTGTAGCGAAAAATTCACTCAAGTCAAAAGCATAGTCGATATTCTCTCCATCAAGTTGAGCCCCTTTTTCTAACTCCTCACCAATCATCTGAGACATTTGATAGGTAAAGAGATTTAATTGAGGCAAGCTCTCATATGGATTTTCCTCTTCTTGCTCAGGCGACCAATTCGTTTTGGCTGCCTGCTCATCAGCATAAGACCAGTTGTAGATTTGATCCTCTGTAAAATCTCCTTTGGCCAATGCCTTAAATGGTGTACCTGACAAATGCAGAGTGAAATTCCGTCGAATCTTATTAAAAGCTTGGTCTGTCTTAAAGGTATCAACTCCTTCGTGAGCCTCATCGATAACCAATAAATCCCAGTGGAGATCTGTAACCCATTTAAGTTTGTTATGCTCTCCACCTAGATAAGCAGAGCCTTTCAAGTCTTGAAGACTGATAAAAGCAAGTTGTCTTACATCGTCATCTAAAATACCAACAAATTCTTTTCGTGACAAGGTTGGACGACTTTTAAGGCTATCCGATTCAGAAACAAACTTGTAAGTCGTTTGACCTGCTATGAATTTTTCAAAATCATCATACCATGAGTTAGCAATGGCAGGTCTGTTTGTTACAATCAGGACATTGACAGCATCCATTCGACGAACTAGATCATAGGTAGACAAGGTTTTACCAAAGCGTGGCTTGGCATTCCAGAGGAACTTACCTCCTGGATGATTCTGGAAATAAGCTAAGGTCTTAGCAACTGCTTCTTCCTGCTCTTGTCGCAAGGTATAGTCCTGTCCTTGGCCAGGCTGATAACCTGACAAATCATGCTGAACAAACTTATCAAAAAGATTTTTTGATTTCTCAGGAGTTCCATTAAAGTAAAACCATTCTGTCTTAGGACGACGTTCCACATCATGGAAAGAAAGGAAATGGTGAAAATCATGGTCCTTAAAAGTCTTTCCCTTATCAGGTTCTTCCGTATAAGCTGCATCTCCAGTCCATAAAACATCTGTATCTATATGAGCTGTATGCGTTTGTTCTTTAATCCGTTGTCTGACATCACGCTCCGTATAACCAATCTTAATCCAGCCCTCATTGCTGGTTACCGTCGGTGTAGTGTAGGCATA
>CAKMPG010000247.1:0-5120 GCA_927911355.1 Streptococcus mitis
CCCTAGGGCAGCAAGAGATGAGTATTTAACGATTTTTTTCATGTCATTTCCTCCAAAATAGAATACCTTATAATCTTAACAGAAAAAGACCATTTACGCCATTATATGATATCTATCTCTGTGATAGGTTTTCTTTATGGCTAATTTATACTCAATGAAAATCAAAGAGCAAACTAGAAAGCTAGCCGCAAGCTGTACTTGAGTACGGTAAGGCGACGCTGACGTGGTTTGAATTTGATTTTCGAAGAGTATTAAAAGACCAAACGCAAGACTGCAGTTAAGACCACTCCAAAGAGAACTGTTCCAACTAGATTGCGGTAGCGAAAGGCTACCCAAGCCGTTGGAAAGACTGCTAAGAAGTCCAGCCATTTGATTTGAGGAAGACTCCCAACCTTGCCTGTCACTACGCTTGAAAGAATCAAGGCAAAGATAATAGAAACAGGCAAGAATTTCAAAAAACGCTCAACGATTGCAGGCAAGCCCTTATACTTGACCAAGATGAAGGGAATCATACGGGGAATCCAAGTCACCAAGCCAGAGAAAATAACTGCTAATAAAAGATACTTACTGACCATCTAAAACCACCCCCATTGTACAACCTAGCAAGGTCGCAAACAGAACAGCTAGCGACTGAGACACCACTGTTAAGAGTAAAAAGAAGGACACCGCAACAACTGCTAGGATAATGAGCAGATTGCGGACAGGAATCCGTCTTTGCATAATCTGGAATTGCGAAGCAAAAATTCCAATGAACATCCCAACCAGGGCAAAATCCAAGCCAAAGATTTCTGGATTTGGCAGCAGACCACCCAGAGCCGTTCCGACAACTGTTCCCACAAACCAAGCCACATAGCTGTTGAGATTGTTTCCGTGCATCCACATAGGATTGACCTTGTCTGTATGGGCTAACTCGCCCATCAAAACGCCATAAGTCTCATCCGTCAAGAGACTAGACATACCGATATTTTGCCAGAGACTGGTATGACGGAAATAGGTTGACGCATGCAAACTCAACAAAAAGAGACGCAAATTAATCAAAAAGACCGTCATAGCAATAGCTGCCACAGGTGCTTGAACCGCAATCAGTGCCAACATGGCAAACTGGGCACTCCCAGCATAAACAAAGAGGCTCATCAAGCCCATCTCAACAGGTGTCACATAGGGCGCACCAATAAGCCCACAGGCCAAGCCAATACTGACATAACCAAGGGCCGTTGGCATGGCCGCCTGCGCCCCCTCCCAAAATCCTTTTTCTTTCATCTTTCTCCTCATATTGTCTTAATAATACTCAATGAAAATCAAAGAGCAAAACTTAAGAAAAGCTGGCCACAGGTTGCTCAAAACATTGTTTTGAGGTTGCAGATAGAAGCTGACGCAGTTTGAAGAGATTTTCGAAGAGTATAAGTAGGCTGAAAAGGCTCCAGCCATAGCATGGACTATTATAACACATTCAGGAAAGAGAAAAAAGTCTGCTGATTGTAATCAGACAGACTCCATTTTATTCTTATTTAATCTTGAAGAATTGAACAATTGCCACAATACCTTGATAAATAAAGACAAAGGCAATGGTGTAACTAATATAGAGACCGGTCATCAATGGGTGTCCCATCATGATTAAACCTGCTACGATTCCTAAAATCCCCATCCAAACTAGAGGGGTACCTACCGATTTATCCGTCTTACGAACCTTGAAACCAACGATAGTTTTTGTAATACCATTTGTCAAGGCCCATAAAGAAATGATAAATGGTACAAATGTTACCATTTCAATAAAGCTACCTGAGAACAAGGTAAGAGCGAGGATGAGGGTAACAATTCCTCCAAATAAATTCCAGCCATGCTTTTCTTCTGATTTGAAGTATTGTACAATCTCAGAAATCCCTTGAACTGCAAATACAAGTGCAAACCAGAAAGTCATGGAAGCCAAGCTAATAAGAGGATGTGCAAACATATTAAAACCTACAAAAACTGCAAAAATACCCGCAATTAGTAACAACCATTTCCAAATTTTCGACATTATTTTTCTCCTTTTTTAGAGGAATCTTCCTCTAGTATTCCATAAATCATCATATCCAAAACCTGTGATAATTGATGTTCATATCCTGAAACCAAGTCAGGCAAACTGCTATCTGACGAAACAGTTAAATAATAGGAACGAAACATATCCTGAATCAATCGCAGATAGTCCATAGCTCGTTTCTCATCAATATGCTCTTTCAGTTTGGATTCTGATATAAGTTTTTGACAAACTTGTTCATTCAAGTCCAAAAAGATAGCTTTCTGTGGTGCAATGTCTGCTTCCAATTCTTCTGGTGTCGCAATCATTGCCTCAAAGAAAATGTGGCTATGTTCTGGGTATTGCTGATAAAATTGGTGACGTCTTTCCATATAATCAGCTAAGGAGGGCACTTGACCTTCCACCCCCAGAAACACTGCCAAAGCTTTCTCAAAACTCTCCTGAAAACAAGTTAGATAGAGGTCTGATTTCCCTGAAAAATTATGATACAAAACTCCTTTGGAAATACCATCCACTTTACAAAGTTCATTGATGACAAAACCTTGATAGCCTTTTGTAGCAAATTCAAACAAAGCAGCGGTAATGATTTTCTCTCTTCGTAGTCTTGTTTTTTCTTCTTTTCTCATGTATTTATCTCTACATTTTTTAATTATAAACCGATTGGTCTGAAATGTCAAGCAACTTTCTCAAAAATTTAACAGTCTGCTGATTGTAGCCATCATAAACAGACTGGAATCCAGTCTCAAACATATAATATACACATTCTTCGCTAAATGTTTTCACGGATATTCAAGAGTATGATAAAGGCAGCTAGAAGAAATAGCAATAAAACAAAGCTAACTGCCAGAGTTCCAAAGCTAGTAGCAATGGTTACCAAAGCTATTGTAAATAAGCTAGGTAAAACAACTGTAATGGCACCGATAGAGGATTGAACTGCTCCCATTGACTCCTCAGGTATTTGTTTAAAAATGAGTTCCTGTAATCGAGGAGAGAGGATACCTGCGAAAAAGGCATCCAAGGCACTAAAGATAAGAATCCAGTCAAAACGAACTGCCACAAAGCCAACTAAAAGGAGTAATTGGATAATAAGCGAGGCATATAGGGCTAGTTTTATGGAGATTGTATTCTTCAGATAGCCACTCACAAGGCTTCCGACAATAAGGGCTGACAATTCAAGGGTGGATAACAAGGCAAGAGATTGACCTGTTTGTAAATTCAAAAAGGGCTGATTCCTCAAAAACAGAGTAGAAACAGGAACTGTAACATTTATCACTGCTTGACTAATAGAGATAATAAACAAAACCAAGAGCACCTTATTCATATTCCATATCAATTTTGATGATTGGAGCAGATGCTGGCAAAAGGATTTTACAGAGAGTCCTTCTTGATAGCTAATCGTTTTTTCTACTTTCAAGAGGTCTGTTTTTATGAAAAGAATACCTAAAAATGCGATTAAAAAGGTCAGAGCATTCAGTAAGGAAATAGACTGGATAGATAGAATACCTAGTAAGACTCCTCCTAGAATATTACTGATTGTTTTCACTAAACTAACAGTTGACTGTTTAAATCCAATAGCTTCTGCCAGATGGTCTTGCCCAATAATTCTAATGAAAATCGGAGTGAGCATGGCGCCTGAAAAATAACTCAATGTGTCAGATAAGAGGTTAATCAGACAAATAAATGCTACTAATAACAAGGAAAAGGACTGCCCTGAAAGTGATAAAGAAACGATAGAGTAAAGCAAAAATTTTGCAAAACTAATCATTGTATATTTTAGGACACGATGATGTTGAAAATCCGCCAAAACTCCCAGAAAGATTTGCAGAACTTGAGGAAGGGTTTCTGAAATCGTGATCAGTAAAATCGCCAAAGGGGCAAAAGATGCATCTGCCACATAATTCAAAAAGGCCAGATAAAAAATCGTATCCCCAACCGTTGAAATCCACTGGTTGATGGTTAATTGCCTAAAATTTCTATTTTGAAGAAATACTTTCATCACAACTCCTTTTAAAGTTCCAGTGTATAGAAAACAAGACTTGGTTTAATATTGAACTCCAAGCCTTGCTCATATTCAGATTCATCCATTATATGATGTTCATGCCGTATTTTATAATAAATCATATCTTAAAAATACCAGACCACACTATTCCCTGCTTGTATTTAGCTTCTTTCTTTTGGACAAATTTTGCTAAATCCAACAACTCTGTCGGCGGTTCACCTTTAAAGCTCAACAATTCTTTAGAGACGGCAAAAGAAAGACGTACAGCTAACAAATCTTCATTAGTACTAGAGAACTGTTTTGCTGTTTCCAGCAATTGCTTCCTAAATTCTTCCGTCAAGCTAATTTCTTTATTATTGTATAGGGAATGAATTAACATTTGTAACTGACTTTGTTTTTCCATCGTTTACCTCATTTTATCTAGGACGCCAAGTTTCACTTTTAGTCCAGCCATTTACAGTATGCTCATAATTAAACATATACTGTACGAATTCCCATCTATAAACCACTTCTGCGACTTAGGATCTGCTTGAAGTGCTTTACAAGGATAGTATAACACGAAAATTAGCTTATTTTAGAAAATCGCATATTTGACATTTTTTCTTGTAGCAATTTCTTATTTGCGATTTTGGTAGATTTGATTATTTCCCTGCTATAATAAAGTTATTACTAATGAGGAGGAAAGTAATTATGAAGAAACAAGTTTTAACATTATTGACAATCATCGCTGAGATTATTATCTTTTTCCCATTTCTAACTAATCGATAAGTTCTTTGTATTGCTGCAAACGTAATTCAAAAAGGGCTATCAATTGTGGATTTTCTAATACTTGCAGAGATTGGAGATAGCTTTCAATCTCTTTTTGATTGCTTCCTTTGGTTTGAAGGAAAATCTTCATTTTCTTTAAAAACTGCCACAATACTTTTCAAAACATCGTATGGACGAAGCATGCTCTCTAGCTCGCTTCAAAAATTGGGATATAAGAGAAAAGTTTACGCTCCATGAGTTCTGATATAATATTCAGAAATCCACTTTTCATAATACAGTCTATTATGTACCAACTCTTTAAATTCCTTGGATTTCTCAAGTAAAGTGGTTGGATAA
>CAKMPG010000248.1:0-8138 GCA_927911355.1 Streptococcus mitis
TGATACCATTACTCAAGAGGAATTGTTAGACTTGATTGCCAAATACAATCAAGATCCAGCTTGGCATGGAATTTTGGTCCAGTTACCATTACCAAAACATATTGATGAAGAGGCGGTTCTATTGGCCATTGATCCAGAAAAGGATGTGGATGGTTTCCATCCCCTAAACATGGGACGTCTCTGGTCTGGTCATCCAGTCATGATTCCATCAACACCTGCAGGGATTATGGAGATGTTTCATGAATATGGGATTGACTTGGAAGGTAAAAATGCGGTTGTCATTGGTCGTTCAAACATTGTTGGTAAACCCATGGCCCAGCTTCTTTTGGCCAAGAATGCAACAGTGACCTTGACCCACTCACGCACACATAATCTCGCTAAGGTTGCTGCAAAAGCGGATATTCTTGTGGTCGCAATCGGTCGTGCTAAGTTTGTGACTGCTGACTTTGTCAAACCAGGTGCGGTTGTCATTGATGTCGGTATGAACCGCGATGAAAATGGCAAGCTCTGTGGAGATGTTGACTATGAGACAGTTGCCCCACTTGCTAGCCACATCACACCAGTTCCTGGAGGTGTAGGTCCTATGACCATTACTATGCTGATGGAGCAAACTTATCAAGCAGCACTCCGGACATTGGATAGAAAATAAGAGAAAAATTTTCTGAGGAAAGTGTATTTTCTATAGCTATATCTAAAATGGCAGAAATGAATATTAAATTTTAGAAATAAGTTTATAAAAGGAGGTATGTGCCTCCTTTTTGTTGTATAATGGAGTGAGGTGATTAGATGATTTTAAAAATTTATAATGGGGAATATAGTTTACAATGGGATGGAATATACTACTTAGCACTAATTGATTATCCAAATATTCAAGAGTGGGAATTAGAAAAAATTGCTAAATTTATAGCTTACGAAAAACTTCATAAACGTCAAACAAGTATTGAGTGTGCTGATTCTTGTTTAAAAAAAGAAATTTTAGATTACATCTGTCAGCATCCCTTTCTGCCACCATTTACTCCTACAGATAAAAGAGTAGCCTCGACTTATGACCTACATAAGAGGTTAGTGACTTCAGACTACTGTAGTCATACTACGACTATAGATGCAGCGATTTCTATTTTTAAAACTGGTCGTCTTTTATCTGCTGTGAAAGCCTTTGGGCGAGATGCTGAGGAGTTGGTTTTGGATAGTCGAAATGCTGCATCTGATCCGATAGATTATTTTGACTATGTCATGTTAGGGTGGTCAAATACAAGTTCTGGTTATCGATTGGCGATGGAGCGTTTATTAGGTCGAGCTCCTTCAGAGAAAGAATTACAAGACAAGTTTATTCCTGGAGTAAGTTTTCATTTTATCTATACAGATTTGATTAAAGTTCCTGGTTATATTTTTGATGGTTACCATGCTGTAAAAATTAAGGACATGCTTAATTTATTAAGTGAGTTGTATATTTGCATTATTCCAACTCATAATAAGAGCCAATTTGAAAATATTATTCCAACCAAAATACAAGATAGGGTGTATTATCTTGACTATGCTGGAGAAGACTTAGAAGAGTGGACTAAGAAAGTCTATCAAGTTGTTTTAAAACAATCAGATAAAGGATAGTTGAGGAAAAACGATGAGAGTGATTGAGCAAGCATTATTAGAAAAAGTCATTATTAAACGTTCTCGTACCAGTCATAAAGGAGACTATGGTCGTTTGCTGTTGCTGGGTGGGACTTATCCTTATGGTGGTGCTATCATCATGGCTGCTTTGGCAGCTGTTAAAAGTGGAGCTGGTTTGGTGACTGTTGGAACAGATAGGGGAAATATCCCAGCTTTGCACAGTCATTTACCTGAGGCTATGGCCTTTTCTCTTCAAGACCAGCAATTATTAAAAGAGCAATTGGAGAAGGCAGAAGTTGTCTTGCTGGGGCCTGGTTTACGAGACGATACTTTTGGAGAAAATCTTGTAAAACAGGTCTTTGCTAGCTTAAAAAAGAATCAGATTTTGATTGTAGACGGAGGGGCCTTAACCATTCTTGCTAGGACAAGTTTGTCGTTTCCATCTAACCAGCTTATCCTAACTCCCCACCAAAAAGAATGGGAAAAGCTGTCTGGTATTGCTATTGAAAAGCAAAACGAAGATACAACATCTAGTGCCCTGACTTCTTTCCCTCAAGGCATAATTTTGGTGGAGAAAGGTCCAACTACTCGTATTTGGCAAGTTGGTCAATCTGATTTTTACCAGTTACAGGTTGGCGGTCCCTATCAGGCGACTGGTGGTATGGGAGATACACTGGCTGGAATGATTGCAGGATTTGCAGGCCAATTTCGACAGTCCAGTCTCTACGAACGTGTGGCAGTAGCAACCCATCTTCATTCCGCCATAGCCCAAGAACTATCTCAAGAAAATTATGTGGTCTTGCCGACGGAAATCAGCAGTCATCTTCCCAAAATAATGAAAAAAATATCTCAAAAAGGCACCTGATCGTTTCAGGCGCCTTTATATCTTTTAGAAAAATCCTTTAATCTTTCCAACGAGGCCATCTAGACCTTCAGAACCAGAAATCAACTGCTGAGCTTGAGAGAAGTATTCTCCAAGCTGGTTTTGATTTTCTGCAACAAATGTTTTAGCAGCTTCGAAATCTTTTGTTTCGATTAATTCTTTTACTTGGTTAAACAAATCTAATGGGTTCATCTTATTTCTCCTTTTCTGTACTTAACTATTTAATCATCTTTATGATAAAAAATCAACTGTTGCTGCTTTTGGCTAGGACCTGTTTTATCTACAAGTTCTCATATCTAAGATTCTAACTACCAAAACAAGGTGGACATAAAAATAAAAATGTTCGGGTTTTTCTAGTGTATCCATGAAATAAAAAAGGATACATGTTATAATGAAAGTAGCTCTTTAATGGAGGTGTTTGAGTGGAAAAATTGAAGAAAATGGCAGGTATCAAGGCTGCTGAGTTTGTCAAGGATGGCATGGTAGTCGGACTTGGAACGGGGTCTACTGCCTATTATTTTGTCGAAGAAATCGGTCGTCGTATCAAGGAAGAAGGGTTGCAGATTACAGCTGTAACGACTTCTAGTGTGACTAGTAAACAGGCTGAAGGGCTTAATATCCCACTCAAGTCTATTGACCAAGTAGACTTTGTCGATGTGACAGTCGACGGGGCGGATGAAGTGGATAGTCAGTTTAATGGAATCAAAGGCGGTGGTGGTGCCCTCCTGATGGAGAAGGTTGTTGCAACGCCCTCAAAAGAATATATTTGGGTAGTGGATGAAAGCAAGCTGGTCGACAAACTAGGTGCTTTTAAATTGCCAGTAGAAGTGGTTCAATATGGCGCAGAACAGGTCTTTCGTCGTTTTGAACGAGCTGGCTACAAACCAAGTTTCCGTGAAAAAGACGGCCAACGTTTTGTGACCGATATGCAGAACTTTATCATTGACCTTGCCTTGGATGTCATCGAAGATCCAATTGCCTTCGGGCAAGAATTGGACCATATCGTTGGTGTTGTAGAGCACGGCTTATTCAACCAAATGGTGGATAAGGTCATCGTTGCTGGACGAGATGGAGTTCAGATTTTAACTTCAAGCAAAGCAAAATAATAAGGAGATACACTATGTCAAAATTTAATCGTATTCACTTGGTGGTACTAGATTCTGTAGGAATTGGTGCTGCACCAGATGCTAATAACTTTGTCAATGCAGGGGTTCCAGATGGAGCTTCTGACACACTGGGACACATTTCAAAAACAGTTGGTTTGAATGTGCCAAACATGGCTAAAATCGGTCTGGGAAATATTCCTCGTGAAACCCCTCTTAAGACTGTACCAGCTGAAAGCAATCCAACAGGTTATGCAACAAAATTGGAAGAAGTATCCCTTGGTAAGGATACCATGACTGGACACTGGGAAATCATGGGACTCAACATCACAGAACCTTTCGATACTTTCTGGAACGGATTCCCAGAAGAAATCTTGACAAAAATCGAAGATTTCTCAGGACGCAAGGTTATTCGTGAATCTAACAAACCTTACTCAGGTACAGCTGTTATCGATGATTTTGGACCATGCCAGATGGAAACTGGGGAGTTGATTATCTATACTTCAGCTGACCCAGTTTTGCAGATTGCTGCCCACGAAGATATCATTCCTTTGGATGAATTGTACCGTATTTGTGAATATGCTCGTTCGATTACCCTTGAGCGTCCGGCCCTTCTAGGTCGTATCATTGCCCGTCCTTATGTTGGTGAGCCTGGAAACTTCACTCGTACAGCAAACCGTCGTGACTTGGCTGTATCACCATTTGCTCCAACTGTTCTCGATAAACTCAATGAAGCAGGTATCGATACTTATGCTGTTGGTAAAATCAATGATATATTTAACGGTGCTGGTATCAACCACGACATGGGTCACAACAAGTCAAATAGCCACGGAATTGATACACTGTTGAAGACTATGGGCCTTGCTGAGTTTGAAAAAGGATTCTCATTCACAAACTTGGTGGACTTTGATGCCCTATACGGCCACCGTCGTAATGCTCATGGCTACCGTGATTGCTTGCATGAGTTTGATGAACGCTTGCCTGAAATTATCGCAGCCATGAGAGAGAATGACCTTCTTTTGATTACTGCTGACCATGGAAATGACCCAACCTATGCAGGAACAGACCACACTCGTGAATATATTCCACTTTTGGCTTACAGCCCTGCCTTTAAAGGCAATGGTGTTATTCCAGTAGGACATTTTGCAGATATCTCAGCGACTATTGCCGATAACTTTGGTGTTGAAACTGCCATGATTGGGGAAAGTTTCTTAGATAAATTGGTGTAAGATGACGCGATATGCTTTACTTGTTCGGGGAATTAATGTCGGTGGGAAAATAAAGTTGTCATGGCGCAACTTCGTCAAGAATTGACAGAGTTGGGACTGGAAAAGGTTGAGACCTACATCAACAGTGGCAATATTTTCTTTACTTCGACAGCTCCCAAAGCCCGATTGGTTGAAAAGTTAGAGGCTTTCTTTGCAGTCCATTATCCATTTATTCAGAGCTTTTCTTTGCTGAGTCAGGAAGATTATGAAGAAGAGCTGAAGAGTCTGCCAGATTGGTGGACCAAAGATTTGGCACGAAAGGATGTCCTCTTCTACACGGAGGGTTTGGACGTGGAGCAAGTCATCGCGACAGTTGAAAGTTTAGAGCTGAAAGATGAGGTGCTTCATTTTGGAAAACTTGGGATTTTCTGGGGGAAATTCTCTGAAGAATCCTACTCTAAGACTGCCTATCACAAGTATTTGCTCAAGATGCCTTTCTATCGCAATATTACCATTCGCAATGCCAAAACCTTTGACAAAATCGGTCAAATGCTAAAAACTAATAAAGGAGACACACAATGACATTTTTAGATAAAATCAATGAAACAGCTGCTTTCCTGAAGGACAAGGGAATCCAAGTGCCTGAGTTCGGTCTAATCCTTGGGTCAGGACTGGGAGAATTGGCAGAAGAAATCGAAAATCCAGTTGTAGTAGACTATGCTGAGATTCCAAACTGGGGTCGTTCAACAGTAGTTGGTCACGCTGGTAAATTGGTATATGGTGAACTGGCAGGCCGCAAGGTCTTGGCTCTTCAAGGTCGTTTCCATTTCTACGAAGGAAATCCTCTGGATGTCGTGACTTTTCCAGTTCGTGTGATGAAAGTTCTCGGATGTGAAGGTGTCATTGTAACCAATGCAGCTGGTGGTATTGGATATGGTCCTGGTACTTTGATGGCTATCTCAGACCATATCAATATGACGGGGCAAAATCCATTGATGGGTGAAAACTTGGATGATTTTGGTCCACGTTTCCCGGATATGTCTAAAGCCTACACACCAGAATACCGAGCTACTGCCCATGAAGTGGCTAAAAAACTTGGTATCAAGCTTGATGAAGGTGTTTATATCGGTGTTACTGGTCCGACTTATGAAACCCCAGCAGAAATTCGTGCCTATAAGACACTGGGAGCAGATGCAGTTGGTATGTCGACTGTTCCTGAAGTTATTGTGGCAGCCCACTCAGGCTTGAAAGTTCTGGGAATTTCATGTATTACTAACTTTGCAGCTGGATTCCAAGAAGAACTCAACCACGAAGAAGTTGTAGAAGTGACTGAACGTGTTAAAGGCGACTTCAAAGGCTTGCTTAAAGCGATTCTTGCTGAATTGTAATCATGTTAATAGAATTGAGGAGAATTCTTCGAAAGATTCCTTATAATTTTAGATTTTTCCTAGCAGTAATTCTACAAGGAATAGTTTCGGGTTTATCTGGTATATTTCTCCATTATCTTTTAGAGATGGTAGAGAGTCTAGCTTTTGGTCAGTCAGAGCATCATAGTGGATTTTTGACAGATGGAGTTTCCTCCTCACGGATAGGACTAAGTTTAATAATCGTGGGTCTTGGCTCATCCTTGGTCTGGTATTTCTTGCAAAAAGGGTCGAAGATTTATTCCATCAAAGCTCAGATGAAGGATGAGACTTCACAATACAAGCTTCATTTTCTAAAACAGCTATTTCATTCAATTTGGCAGATCATTGCAGTTGGAGGGGGAGCGCCTATTGGCAAAGAAGCTGCACCACGAGAGATTGGAACTCTATTTGCAGGACAAATTGGAAAAATATGTATACTGTCTATGAAGGATCGTATCTTTCTCCTTGCTTGTGGTGCTGGTGCTGGTTTAGCGGCTGTTTATCAGGTTCCATTAACAAGTGTTTTCTTTGTTTTTGAAACTCTAGGAATTGTTCTATCTATTAAACGATTTGTCTTAGTCGGTTTGACTACTTATGTCTCAACCTATATAGCAGGCTTGGTTATTTCAGATCAGGCTCTCTACCAGATTCCAGCGATAACATGGTCATTAAAGGAAATATGGATTATTCCCTTATTACTTCTTTTCTTAACTCCACTAGCTTGTCTTTTTGGTCGCTTAAGTAAGGTAGCGTCTTCAAACAGAATAAAAGATAAACGAATACTTCTAACATTGCCCTCAGCTTTTCTTTTTCTTGTTGGTCTTGCAAGTTCCTTTCCACATCTACTTGGCAATGGACGCATGATGGCTCAGGAAATTTTAAATGGTAGCAGTGGTCAAACAGTGCTTCTCATGTTTTTCCTAAAAGCAGTGGTCGTTCTTATTATCCTTTGGGCAGGGGCCTATGGTGGTACTCTTACGCCATCTTTTGCCTTGGGGATGGCTGGAGCTGGTCTCTTGTGCATGATTCTAGGTTTGGATAGCCAGTCAACCATTTTGCTTTTGGGATCGGTTTGCTTTTTGTCTGTGACCTTGAGGGCGCCCATTTCTGCAACCGGATTAGTTATAGGTTTCACTGGGCTAGGTATAGATTCTCTTCCGTATCTCTTAGTAACGGCTGTTTTAGCCTATGAATTTGCAAAAATGTTAGACCACTTTCCTTGGGCTAGCATACTGAGTCAGAAGTCAAAGAATAAAGTAATTAGGTAGGAAATTCCCATTTCTTCTAGTCAATGATTTGATTTAAAAGATTAAAAAAACTCTCAATTTATTTATAACTGTTTTAAATAAAAATGAAGTAGGCCTATTGGAATCTTGATTGAATCCGATTTTTCCTAGTTATGAATATAAAAATAAAAAAAGAAAGGTAGAGCGTGTGTTCTGATTTGAACACGAGCGGAAAACTTTTCTAAAAACTCAGAAGAGAAGGGAGTTCGGATTTGAATAAAAGCCGCTCTAATCTTCTCAATATCATCAAAATTAAGAAAGAAAGGAATTGACCCCCACCCTAAAAAGCAGTGGGAAAAAGATAGTTGGTCTAGCGAGCATCGCTCACTGCACCCAACTCTTATTTTCCCTTTGCTTTTTTGACGGGTTTGGTATCTTTCTGATTATAAATTTTAGAAAAAAGAAAGGATGGGTAAACCGTATTTGCTGAACTGAATACGGGCGTAGAACTGTGTAAAAAAGATAAACTGTCTAGCATCTGAGATGCTTCGTCAGTTTCCTATTTTTACTTTGTTCTCTGTCGCTATCCTAAATATGCAAAAAGAAAGGTAGAGCGTGTGTTTTGATTTGAACACGAGCGGAAAACTTTTCTAAAAACTCAGAAGAGAAGGAGAGTTCGGGATTGAATTGAATCCGCTCAAATC
>CAKMPG010000249.1:0-6578 GCA_927911355.1 Streptococcus mitis
CTCTTTAAGAACTTTTTGAGGTAAGGGACTACACTGAACTTCTTAGGGCTAGATTATCATTTACAAATACATCTGCAATCTGTTTAAGCTCTGGAAGAGGGTATTCTAATTGCACCTCAGCCTCTGTTTTCAACCAGTGATAGAGGACTTCCTTATTTGTCAAGTGTTCTGGGCTTTCATTTTCAAAGGAGTAATCACAGTCTTTAGGGATTTGTGGGCAAAATGGGTTCGGACACTTGATCCTTGACGCAAACGGAGCTGACCTCCACAAGCTGGGCAGGTGTATTCTTCCTTCTCAAGCTTATCCTCTAACACATTTACCAATTCTCCCCTAGAATCTCTCGCAACAAACATGATTTCCCTCCTTTTCTATATTATTCGTAAAAAAGAAAAAAGATCAGGAAAATTCCTAATCTTAATCATTCTATAAAATTAGAGTTGCAAGCGACTTTCAAGAGCTTGTGTCAACACTTCAGAATAGTTCACTTTCTGACGATCTGCAAGTCTGACTAGCCACTCTAGAACCGTAATATTTTTTCGAATCGCTTTATTATTCTTTACAAAAGGCAAGGGATTGACCTGAATCAAAGTCACAAATCCATCAGGAGCTTTCAATTTAGAAATGTCACTAGGAGTAGGCAAAGCCAGTCCTTCATCAATATAAGAAGCTAAAACACTCTCAAGCATTTCCCGAGCATTTTTCATTGCAAGTTCAATCGTTGCTCCCTCTGTCCCTCCTCCAAATTCAGGAAATTCAACCCAGTATCCAGTGCCTTCTCTATGAAAAATAGCAGGATAAGATTTTAGCATAATACACCTCCACAATTTCCAAATCAACTACAGTCCCAAATCTTTTACTATTTTTTTCTCTAAACCTTTTCCTAAATCCTAATTACCGTGGACTGGAATAGTGACAAGATAGGGAACTCCTTCTTTCTTAAATGATGATGACTTCCTCTCTTACGAACTTCAATCCATCCATTTGCAAGAGCTAATTTTACCATTTCCTTACCTGTGATTGGCATTTATAGTCACCTTTCTATCTGAAATTATACTTATAATGCGTATTTTTGTCAATTCTTCTATCTTATCTATTCGTAAAAAAGAAAAAGATCAGGAAAATTCCTAATCTTCATGTGTGTTTATTTGATTTTTTTAGCTAGCATGGTCGCGAAACGTAGTTGAATACGATTTCCATTCTCATCGCGACGGTGCAGATGTCCTGGATTTTCATTGTACTTGACCAATTCCCAGTCCTTGTAGTAGTCTGCCAGTTCCCCTTCTTTAAAGGTTAATGGGAAGTTCACTGAGCAAGGATAATCCTCCGTGTCCATGGCACAGACGATAAGATTGTAACCACCAACACTGGTGTGCTCCTGCATATTTTGAATAATAGCTGGAATACGATCCGCTTGTAGAAACATCAGCACCACCGTCGATACGATAAAATCATATTCTTGTCCAATGCTGGCTGAATTGATATCGTAAAGACCAACAGGCATGTCCAAATCTTCCTGTTCCACAATGCTTTGCAAGATTTCAAGAGCCAGTTCATTTTGATCCACAGCTGTCACATCAAAACCTTGCTGGACCAAAAAGAGGGAATTACGGCCCTGACCACAGCCTAAATCCAAGGCTTTACCCGGTTTCACCGTTTGCATAGCTTCTAAGACTTCCGAATGAACAGGATTGGTATTGTATTTCTTAGGAAAATAATCCTCAGGTTTACAATAAAATTCCAAATACCATTCTACATTATCTGTGGCAGCCTCCACTCGGTGCCATGCTTGCGGCTGCGCCATTGGGTTGTCGGCCCCTGCTTCAAAGAGGTGTTCAGCTAGAACTTCTCCTTCTTCGGTCAATTCAATAAACTTGAGAGTTCCTTTTAAAACAGTAATCTTGCCCCAAGTTCCGACCTTGGTATTGTGTTTCTGCTGAACAGCCTCTGGCATGGTTTCTTTAGTCCACAAAGGCATACGTTTATAAGCAACTAGTTTTTCCATCTTCATTCCTCTTTTTATCGCTGATTAACAGCTTTCATAACACGCGCGATGTCGCGGTTTTGCTCACGTCGTTTGATAGACTCCCGTTTATCGTAGTCATGCTTCCCTTTAGCTAGGCCTAAAAGGAGCTTGGCATAGCCATCTTTGATATAGACTTTAAGGGGAACCAGGGTCATTCCTGTTCCTTTAGTCTCTTGTTCCAATTTTTGAATTTGCTTTTTATGGAGTAAGAGTTTTCGACGACGTTCTGGTTCTTGGTTCCAGATATTGCCCTCTTCGTAAGGAGCAATATGAACATTGCTCAACCAGACCTCCCCATTTTTTACTTGGGCAAAGCCATCCTTGAGATTGATTCGAGCTGCTCGTACACTCTTGATTTCAGTTCCAGTCAGGACCATCCCTGCCTCTAGCGTATCTACGATTGTATAGTCGTGGCGCGCCTTTTTATTTTGTGCGACGACCTTTCCCTCGCCCTTTGCCATGCTTAGCTCCTTTCTTAGCTACTTCCTTATAAAAAGGATTCTTTCCTTTTTTCTTCTTGTCTTTTTGTGAATGCTTGCGCTTATCATTTGAGCGTCCTGATTTTCTCTTATCTTCCTTCTTATCTGAACGACGACTTGAACCACGCCCCCTGTCACTGCGATTAGACTGTTTTAAGCCTTTTTCAATCACATCAAACTCACTTGGGATATATGAGAAGTCAATTTCACCCGTCATCTTGTCGGCTCTTTCAACTCGGATACGAATCTGTTGCCCTACACGGAAGGTTGTTCCTGATTTTTCTCCACGAAGAGTCAAATCACGTTCGTTGAAATGATAAAATTCAGGTAAATTAGTGATGTGAATCAAGCCTTCAACTGTGTTTGGCAATTCGACAAAGAGACCAAACTTGACAATGCTGGACACAACCGCATCGTACTCTTCACCCACGTATTCTTCCATGTACTCAGCCTTTTTCATGGCTTCGACTTCACGCTCGGCCTCGATAGCTCGACGCTCACGGTTGGAAGACTGGGTCGCAATCTCTGGAATCACTTGTTCAAAATGCTCTGCTATTTCCTTAGAACGGCCGTAATCACGAATCATACGATGAACAAGAAGGTCTGGATAACGACGAATCGGACTGGTAAAGTGAGTGTAATAGTCAGCTGCTAATCCATAGTGGCCGTGATTGTGCTCCGAATAGCGAGCCTGCTGCATAGAGCGTAGAAGCATCATGGATAATACATCTGCATAAGGTTCTCCCTCAACAGCACTCATGATGTCTTGGAGAGCCTCCTGGCTAATCTCACTAGCAGTCCCATAAATGCGCAAGCCAAAGCTTGAAGCATAATCAATAAACTTCTGAACTTTTTCAGCCTTAGGCTCCTCGTGAATTCGATAGATAAAAGGCAAATCCAACTTGCTGAAATGTTCGGCAACTGTTTCATTGGCCATCAACATGAAGGACTCAATCATGCGCTCGGCAACACCACGCTGACGAAGAACGATATCAACAGGCTTACCTTGTTTATCCACTAAAATCTTAGCTTCATTGGTATCAAAATTGAGGGCTCCACGTTTCACACGCATATTTTCTAAAGTTTCATGAAGCTTGGCCATGAGTTCGATACTAGGGACAATTTTCTGATATTCTTGTCTCTTTTCCTTGTCTCCAGCTAGGATATCATTGACATCACTGTAGGTCATCCTGAAGCTAGTCTTGATAACCGTTTGTGTGATGGTGTAGTTGACTACACGACCATGTTTATCAATCTCCATAATGGCAGACTGGGTCAGGCGATCAACTTGAGGATTGAGGGAGCAAATGCCATTTGACAGTCGTTCTGGAAGCATTGGGACCACACGGTCTGTCACATAGACAGAAGTTGCGCGGTTAAGAGCTTCCTTATCAAGGGCAGAACCCTCAGTAACATAATAGGAAACATCTGCTATGTGAACTCCGAGTTCGATATTGCCATTTTTCAGAGCCTTGATATGCACAGCATCGTCCAAGTCTTTAGCGTCAGCACCATCAATGGTAAAGGTAATCTCATCTCTCAGATCCAGACGACCCTCCATATCCTTTTGAGACGGAACATCAGGCACACTTTCTGCTTCCTTGACAACAGCTTCTGGAAACTCGGATACAATGTCCATTGATTCCAAGACCTCAAGAACATCAATTCCGACATCCGTTGAATGCCCCACCACATCGAGGACACTCGCGACAAAGAAATCATGTTTCTTGCTTGGGTATTTATCGATAAAGACCTTGAGAACTTCGGTTCCCTCGAGTTTAAGGGCTGGTTTCTTAACATAGATCAGTTGGCTGATTTTCTGATTTTTTGAACGAATATAGCCAGCATACTTAGGCTTTTCCTGATCTAGAACGATTTGACCGACAGCGGTTGTCAAACTGTGTTCTAGGATATCGATAATTTTGGCTTCAGCAGCAGTTCCCTTGTTACGATCAGCGACTTTCTTAATGACAACCTCAACAGTATCTCCATCAATAGCATAGTTGACATCGTTTTTCCCTACAAAAAGATCGTCCTCTTCTCCTTCTATGCTGACAAAACCAAAGCCATTTTTTATGGGCATGAAAAATCCCCTTGAGAGTAATCTCATGTTTTTCTTGACTTCCAAAGTCAAAGTTCCATCTTCTTCAAAGCGAATCTGGTGCTTTCTTTCCATTTGGGACAAGGTTTTGATCAACTCACGAAAATCCTTGGACCTATCTTTTCCCAAAGCCTGAGCCAAGTCATTGACAGTTACCTTTCCCTTGTCTTGTAAATATTCTTTTATAATTTCTTTCATATTTTCTTTCCTAGATTTTTTTAATTTTCTTTTTACTGTAAAACCTTCTCAAACATCATTTAAAAATAAAAACAGGCAAAGACCTAGTCCTGCCCATTATTTTCTTATCTACTTGATAATACCGTCAATGCTAAGGCAATGGCTAGCCAGAAAAAGACTAAAATCCCTGTCAAACGCTGCATTACAGCTTCAAAACCGCGTGCTTTACTGCGTTCAAACAAATCACCTGAGCTGGCATCAAATACATTGCTGGATTGGTTTTTGGTTGGTTGCATGAAAATCGCAATCACAATCACAACAGATAATACTAATAAAATGGTTAATAATAGGTTATACATATCAAACTCCTTAAAATCCCTATTATTTTACCATAAAATCTACTTAGATTCAAGATGTAGGGTTACTTTTCTTTCCTTGGGACAATACTTTAAAACCTCAATCTTGTCGGGATGGGTTTTGGAATTTTTACTGGTTAGGTAATTGACACTGCCACAAGAGGAGCATTTGAGATTAATTTTTACTCGCACTAGATTTCCTTTACTTTTAATAATGTTCGAAATTGAAGCAGGTTAAAGAGACAACTAAAGGCAACACAAAGGCTTGTCGCATAAAAGACTGCATGGTAGCCAAATTGACCTGCTACTGCTGAACCTGCCATAGGCCCAACGACACCTCCCAGATAAAAGAATACCTGATTGAAGGCAAAGACCCTCGAAATGCCGGCTTTGGGAGTCATTTTGCTGAGTAGAGCATTAACACCAGGTATCAGCGCACCGGTTCCCAGGCCAAAGAGGAAACGATAAAGTCCTAGTTGAAGGGGGCTAGAGGCATTGGCACAGAGGAGATAGATGATGACTGAATAAAACTGGGCTACAACCAAGAGGCGATGGTTGCCCACCTTGTCACCTAGCTTTCCCATGACTCCTGCACTCATCATACTGGAAAAGCTCATACTGGATACAATCAAACCAGAGACAAAAGAAGATTCTCTGTCTGACCTAAGTCGCGTACATACAGAGCTAAGATAGGGCCGATTGATTGGGCTGAAAATTGGATGACAAAACTGGTCAGAAAGAGGTTGACCAAAAGATAGGGATATTTAACTGATGTAAACAATTCCTTTGTTGGAATGGCCTTTTCCTTGGCTACTGGTTGAAAATCTTCCTTAATAAATAAAATAGTTAAAACAGCAGCTAAGAATAGGAAACTACCAACCAGTAAGAAAACAGTACGGATGCCAAATAATTCTGCGATAAAGCCACCAATAAAGGGACCAGTTAGAGTACCTGCAACTACGCCTGTAGACAAAGTACCTAAGGCAGTTCCTGATTTCTCCTTTGGAACCTGACTGGCTATCAAGGCCGTTGCATTGGGAACAAAACCCGCAAATACACCATTCAGTAAACGAAGGAAGATTAACCAATAGATATTTGGCACAAAGGCCAAGCCTCCCATAGTGATAGTCATGGCTAGGCCAGCTCGAATCATCATGGGCTTTCGACCATATTTGTCAGCAAGGATACCCCAGATAGGAGAAAAGAGTGCTGCGGAAATAGCAGAGACAGAAATAGCTAAACCTGCATAAAAAGCAGCTTGATCACTCCCTACACCCAGATTTTCCACAAATATGGGCATAAAGGCACAACTAAGGAAATACTGGCTCCAGTTAGAAAATTACCAAACCAGGCAATGCGCAGATTATCCTTCCAGTTAATCTCTGTCATCTTCGCTACCTCCCTCAAGCAGGGAGAACACCTGAGTAAGAAGCTGGTCCTG
>CAKMPG010000250.1:0-6821 GCA_927911355.1 Streptococcus mitis
CGTAACAACGAAATCAACTGTCCTACTTGCCAACAAGAATACCTATAAGAATAGAAATTTCTATATACGAGTATTTTCATTTTCTTCCATCGTACAGCCAAAATTTATAACCTCAGATTTCTTTGGAGCATACTTTAATACAGCATCATAGATTATTTGATTTTTGCTCGCTTGCGAACTTGCTTGAATAACTCCGATTCTCATTCTTCCCCCTACAACTTCTAATTTAATTATTTCTTTTTCTTTGGTTTGGGTGCCGGTAATTCATCATATATTGAATTGAACAAGCCTTTATTTTCTACACTTCATTTATTCACTGGTTGCAACTTTTGACATCAAAACTACCGCCTCCACATGTCTTGACGGTTACTACCTATACTGTGAAACGAAATCAAAGCTGCTGAATATCCGTATTAAACTATTAAACGTAACTAATGCGAGTATTTACGGCTTCGTTAATATACAGTATTGTTACATCTATGCCAAGTTTCCGATAGTTAGTTCTTCTTTCTTTATTTAAATCTTTACAAATCCAACTAGCGAGAAGGGTTGTTTATCTCAAAACTCATTGAACCTTTGGTTCCTCGATTAGTATAATAATTTCCTTCTAGTTGATTTGGATTATCAATATCAAGAATTACCGTCCCATAATGTATAGGACTTTGCAATTCAGCCCTTGGGCTATTTAAATATGTATAAATTAATTTTTGTGTTCCATTATCATTGATAATTGATGCTGTAATGCTATGGCTCGAACTTTCACCCGTTTTAAACTTAACTTTAATAGTCGTAAATGACTGTTCAATAGTAAGTTCACAATTTCTTTCATTCTGATCATAGTCCGTCTTGAAACTACCTACATAATTCGCAAATAAAATTGGAACATTATGAATCTTAGATAGTAATGGCCACCGCCATGCTGTTTTTTCAAAAATAGCCATAATAATTGCTGTAACTGATATAGCTTCACCAATATACCCAATGGCTGAATATACCAATGCCAAAATATCAGATTTAAGATTCACTGCAATCTCTTGGCCACTTATTAACAATCTTAATAACAAGCAAATTGCAAAAACCCATATTGTAATATTCAAAAATTTTTTCTGCTGTTCATTCATAAGTTTTATTTATAATCCAAAAATTCAATCATTCTAACTAAAAAAAGTTTTTGTATCCTGTAAATTCCATTTCTGCTCTGAACGAAAAAGGTAATACATTCCACTTACTTCAACCCAATTTAAATTCACTTGAGACACTATGTAATATAACGCTTGCTGTAACAACCCTGTGTAGCTATTACTATTGAAAAACATCTGTTCAGGTATATTCCAGACCAAACATTCTATCAAATATGAAGAAATGCGTTCGTTTGTCAATCCTAGCTCCTGCATCTCGTTCTTAATATGCTTCATAATCCTAACTAAATATTTATATTTATAGTGAGTAGATTTATTCTTAGAGATACCATTTTGTATATGAACTTTAGGATAATTAATTACTTCATAATTTCCGTTTGAGGTAAAAAATTTGATGCCTTCAACAAATTTTTCAGATGACCTGCTACCAATATATCTATAATTTCGATATTGAAAACATGGGACTACATCTGCATTTACGTGATATGAGTTAGAATTAATATTGATACACTTATTGCCAATAGAAACTGATTCTGCACCAAATTTTGAAATTAACGCTTTAATCACTTCGTTTTTAAATACATTAGCATTGGTGCTGCTACTAGAGTAATTATAGTCTAGGTCCGATAACCCATCTACATACTCACAATAAAATAAAGATTTCACCATGATACAGATATCAATGTCGCTATTTTTCTTTACATTCGTATTATTTGCATAAGAACCTTGGGCAAAAATTTCATATTCATACTTTGAAGAGAGCCCACTCCTTTCTATTGCATCTTTAATCATTCCAATAGTATTTTCAACCCGTGTTTCTTCAGTGGCAGATAACGGCTTAATCCATGATTGTAATGCTTCTTCAGAATATCTCATTATAAAACAACTCCATTTTAGTTTTTTGGTTAATTCATAAAAAGTAACCGATATTAAAAAAATCCTACATATAATTATACCACTAAACAAGAAAAAAGGCTGCAAACATAGTGAACTATACTATGCCTACAGCCTTATAAATCAACTTCTGTTCCTTCCAAAAATCTAACGGTTATCTGTCCATCCTCCGAAATCAAAATACTATCTAGTACCTGACACATCTCAAAGGAATCATATTCCCAACACTCCTTATTTATCAATTCAGCCAGTAACACACTGTAATGCTTTTCTAATAACTGGTTTTCTTCCAAGATCTTATTCCACTTTCCATGCAACAAATCCATATTCTCACTCAGTAGTTTAACTGCCATCATTACAGCTTTCTCTAGTGTTCCCTCATCGATATGGTTATTCTGACAACCAATCTGTCCCTTTACCTTATAACGGTTGTTACACTGCCAAACTTTACGTTTGCCACGACTGGTCGTCCAGTTCTTACGTCCAAAAGCTGAACCGCATTCTGCACAGAACACCTTGGTAGTAAAAGGGTTGTCCTCATTTTGCATGATGTAGAAGAAATTGAAAAAGAAAATAGACTTCAGACAGCTATTGATGTTGTCAGAGAACAGTTTGGCTTTTTAGCCATACAAAAAAGGAACCGTCCTAACTGAAGGTTCCTAAAATATTGAACGCAGTAAACTTATTGGCGGTCATTCCGCTGGTGGATTGGAGGGATTAAAATGATTGACCGTTCATCCTTACCATTTCAGTCAGCAAGAGAGTACCAGGATACAAAGATGCAAAAATGGATGGGCTTTTTCCTATCTGAGCATACATCAGCACTCTCTGATGATACAAACAAAGTAACGTACATGTCAGATTTGTCAATGGAGAAGAAATTATTACTCCTCAGTCAAGTATACGCTGGGCAGCTACACACACGCATTCAAGTGATTGAAAAAAACAAGCGTGTTCCCACACTGGAACAATACCAAGTCTGAATAAGGATTTCATTTTGATAAAAACTACAACAGGTCACATCAATTTGAAATTGAAAGACATTATTAGTATTGAACTTGTTGAGGAGGTGCTTTATGAATCAGCTTAAGTTTCAGCGTAACCAACTGCAAATGGACTACTACAGCGAGAGCTACCAAGATTTTGAATGTGACTTCTACCGCTATTCCAACATGAATATTCCATTGACCTTCCTAACTGATGATATCCTAAAAACAATGGCGACTTCACGTAAGAATTACTTTGTCCTCAATAAGGAAAAGTCCAGAGATAACCGCAATCACTTCTTCATTTTTGAGGTAAGTACCATAGATGAAAATCCGCTAATCTACCGCTATTCTTATAAGAAAACAACTACATACTTAACACAAAAATAGGAGCTGTTTAATTGACTGTTCCTGTTTTTTTATTACAAATATTCTCGAGCAATTATCGTCACAACAGAATATAATTCATAGTTTACGTTTAAGTACTATTTTGTTACTAACTAGCTAACAAAAAAGAGTGAGGAAATCAAACGTTTCCACCACTCTTTTGTATTCTATTATAGATAAATCTATAGATAAATCGATGTTCTTTCACTATCTATTTTCTCTGTAATTTCAAATGATTTATCTTTCAGATTAGCTCTTAATTCTGCCACTGTATTGGCATCGGTATTGGTCCAACTGATGTGGATAGTATTAGCGTCTTCCATGTCAACAGTAAACTCTCCATCAAATGCTGCGCTGGTATTACGGAATTTGAGCAGATTGAACAAGGACTGCACAACTGGGCGTTGAACTTCTCGCTCAATTTCTTCCAAATCATAATAGTGACGGTTGATGTTGCGGCCTTCTTTGGTTGATTCGAGCAATTCGATATCATTTTCTCCTGCCAACAAGCCAACGTAGTAAATCTGCGGAATACCTGGTGCAAAACATTGAAGCACACGTGCCAAGAGATAGGCTTGGTCATCATTTCCTAAAACTGAATAGTAGGTACAATTTATCTTATAAATATCCAAATTGTTGTAGGCCTCTGAGCTGTAAATCGTTTTGACATTTGCTCCTTGGGCATAGAGGGCTTCTCTTGTCGCCTCTGTTTCCTCATCTGTCAGCAAGTCCTTGACATCGACCACTCCGTGTACAAGGTTGTAAATTGCTTGTGAGGGCAGATTTCCATCCAGTGAACAAGACGGTTGACATTACCTGAATATAGAGCATGAAGAACCAGCATCGGAAGGGCAAAGTCATAGACATAGTAGTCTTGCTCAGCGATTTTTTGCTGAATGGTGTAATGTTCATGAATTTCTGGAAGAATTTCCTCTCCTTTTGGTGCCAATAGCTGACGCGGAAAATGAAGCATTTTCCAAATATCTGGCTCAACAAAGAAACAGTTGGTGCCGATTTTCTTACTGGCGTAGGCAAAGGCGTCCAAGCGAATAATGGAAGCTCCGTGGTCCGCCAGCTGTTCCAGATTTTGCTGAATAAAGCGACGAGTTGTTTCTGTTGTCACATCGAGGTCTATCTGTTGCTCATCAAAGGTACACCAAACTTTTTCCTCACTACAATCAGCAAACTTGGCAATGCAATAGAGAGCACGTGGCTTCCGTTTGTAAATCAGGTCTACATCTTCCTGAGTCAGCTCACCGTTTGGCCAAAAGTTTTTGTAGCGGATAAACAAATCCGCATAGGCAGACTCATCTTTCTTTTCTAGGAAATCAAGGAAATAAGGCGACTTGGCTGAGATATGGTTAATCATGAAATCAAACATGAGGTAGTAGTCTTGACTGAGTGCCTCAATATCGATCCAAAAGCCTCATCAACCTTGGTATAGTCCATGGGTGCAAACCCGCGGTCGCCTGACGATGGAAAGAAGGGAAGAATGTGGACACCACCGACCACATCTTTCAAAGGGCCTTCTAAGACCTACTTTAAGTCTTTCATATTTTTTCCAAAACTGTCTGAATAGGTAATTAACATTGCTTGATTTTTTACTTTCATAACTTGCTCTATTTACCTTCCTCAAAGCGTTTATAGACTGCTATAAATTCCTCAGCAATCGTTCGAAAACCTTCTGCACTCATTAACTGATCCTCAGCGTGCAGCAGAAGTAGACCTGTTTGGCTTAATTCCCCATTCATTTCTTTTGTCAAAAGTGAGTGGTGAGCATTGTGTCCCTGTACAAATGCTTCTTCGCCTTGTTTAATTCTATCTTTAGCCTGCTCGAATTCACCCTGCTTAGCCAATTGAATAGCATCGATGTACATAGATTTTGCTGTTCCTACATAGGTGATAATTTGAAAACACACTTCGAGTACTTTTTCGTCCATTTTAATACCTCTCTTACCAATCTTCGTCTTCTAAATCGCTTGTTTCTTGTATTTCAGCTTGTAAAGCTTGTTTATCCATCTGTTTAATAAACGGATAATAAACAAAGAAAGACATAACCAAAATAAGTGTTTGCAACAAGGCTGTTTTCCAACCACCGATGATAAATCCTGAAATAATTGGAGGACAAGTCCACGGAACTTGAACGGCACCATACATAGGTGTCAGTCCAAAATAAATCGCTGAATACTGGATGATACAAGATAAAATAGGCGTTAATATAAAGGGAGTTGCTAAAACTGGATTCATTACAATCGGCAAACCAAAGAGCACCGGCTCATTGATATTAAAGATGGCTGGAACCATTTCAAGACGTCCAAGAAATTTTAGTTGTTTTGATTTTGCAAATGCAAGCATGTAAACTACCAAACCAATCGTAATCCCGGCACCTGTAACATTGATAAATTGATCCAAAAATTGAACCGTCACAATATGACCACCATTGGCTAGATTTAATTCAAGGCCCTTATCTAAAATGGCTTGGTTTTCCAAAGCATTCGCCTGTAGCAAGCCACTCATGATGCCACCAACTACAGTTGAGCCGTGCACCCCAAACATCCATAAGAATGGTATAAGGAAACACATAAGCACCGCACCAAACAATGAGTCAGTCAAGCCTTGCATTGGTGTTTGAATAAGATTATAAATCACTTCAATCGTTGTGACCTTAAACAATTGTTCAACAAGTCCGACAAAGATCGTTGCCGCTGTGATGATAACAGTAGCAGGAATCAAGGCTGAAAATGCGTTGGCTACACCAGTTGGTACGCCATCTGGCATTTTGATTTTGATATTTTTCTTCAAAAACCAAGAATAGCTTGCTCCTACAATCAAACCAACGATAATGGCACCAATCATCCCTTTCCCGGAAGTCCAATCCTTCAGAATAATGTTACCAACTACATCCCCATTTTTAGAAATTAAACTGGAGGGCTGGATTAGCAAGAAAACTGCTAGGGCAATGACACCTGCCCCAAGCGGCTCCTGTTTTTCTAGCTTAGCATAGGTATACGCAATCCCAATGACTGTTACAATCGCACTGATATTAAAGGTTGCACCAATTGCTTGATTGAGAACAGGGGTAATACCACTAGTTTCTAACATCGTTGCTAGAGCTGGAATTGGAAGATTGGCCAAGATAAGAAAGATGGAGCCAACAATCAACAATGGCATAGAGAAAACAATACCATCTTTTATCGCTGTTACACCTTTGGTATTGACAAAGGCCATCATCCTATCAACAAAACTTTTTAATCAGTTTATCCTTCATCATCTTCTCCTTATTTTTTCATCATGTAAAGCTTGTTTAAGAACTGCCATACCGGTTTGCAGTTCCATAAATCAGCCATTGCAATCACTTCTACAGGAACATTGTGAGAAGCACAAATTTCTTTGCTTTTCAAGTTGAACCAACTGT
>CAKMPG010000251.1:0-8655 GCA_927911355.1 Streptococcus mitis
GATTGAAGACTTGATTCAAAAAACGCCAAGAAGCGCGTGCCAATCGTGACTTTGCGATAGCAGACCAGATCCGTTGACCAATTGGCTACTCAAAGGAATTAAGCTCCTTGACACCAAAGATGGAGTGAGGTGGACACGTGATTTGATGTCAATCTCATTAACGGGATTGCGCTAGCCTTTGAGGGGGACGCGGTTTATTCTATGTATATTCGCCGTCACCTCATCCTCAAAGGTATGAGCCCAAGCCCCAATAAAACTCCCACCAAGAGGCGACCAAAGTATGTGTCGGCTAAAGCTCAGGCTCGCCTGATTTCCCTCATGTTGGAGGAGCAAGTCCTGACGGAAAAAGAAGAAGAAATCTACAACGTGGTCGCAATACCAATAGCCACACCAAGGCCAAAAATGCTGATGTGGTAACTTACCGTATGTCCACAGGTTTTGAAGCAGTGATGGGCTATCTCCATATGACTGAAAATCTGGAACGTCTTGAGAGCTTGATTTCCTGGTGTATCCAAAAAGTGGAGGGCTAGGGCATGATGGCAAAAGAACTACAAGACTGGTTTCCTGAAGCTCAGATTTCAGACCAACCAGTAGAGAAAGAGGGCTTTCTCACTCTCCCTTTAGCTTCTCACCAGTGGATTTTGCTGGAGGAAGCTAGTCTTAGCGAACGTGAAAAACAACTGGTGGCTCTCTTAACCAAACAGGAGCAAACTATTTCGCTCAATCCTTGGTATCCCTATCTGATTGAGGGGAAGGGACAGGCGCCGAAAACTTTTAAAAAGATTCAGTTGGTTTATTGTCATCTTTCCTATTTTCAGCAGGAAAATCTAGCTTCTTGGCTAGATATGATGCGGACTCTTTTTCCCAACTGTCAGACGGTGCTTCAAGTCGGAGCTCAGGATTATGTTTTCGTGCTTCAACAAGATAGATATACCTCTGTACGAGCTATTTTAAGTGATACGATTGAAGCGGTTGAGTATGACTTTGGACTGCGTCTCTCTATCATGTTAGGACAGGTTTGGTCTCAGACAGGAAATCAAGCCCTATCAGACTTAATCAAAGCGGAGCGGGATTTGTTCAAGACTTGGTGGCGTCAGGGTCACCAAGGTGTTTATACTTTTTCTCAGCTCTATCTTTGGAGTATGGGAGAAAGACTCGTGGACTTGAAGGCAATCAAGGAATGTCTACACCAGATGATTTTGGATCAGGATCAGATTCAGGAAATCATTCTCTCCCTTTGGGAAAATAGTGCCGTTCTCACTAAAACAGCCCAGCAGCTCTATCTGCACCGCAATTCTCTCCAATACAAGATTGATAAATGGGAAGAATTGACAGGCCTTCAGTTGAAGGAATTGACCGACCTAACCCTGTGTTATCAATTGATTTTACCAGATATTCTCTAAAGTTTTGTGCAAGTTGCACAGAACTTTTTTATTTTTTTGGTCACCTTGCCATAGAAAAGTAAAGCGTTTTCATCTATAATAAAACTATCAAAAGACAAAAGGAGTTCACCTCATGGTAGAATTGAATCTTAAAAATATTTACAAAAAATATCCAAACAGCGAACACTATTCAGTTGAAGACTTCAACTTGGACATTAAAGACAAAGAATTTATCGTTTTCGTAGGTCCTTCAGGATGTGGTAAATCAACAACTCTTCGTATGATTGCTGGTCTTGAAGATATCACAGAAGGTACTGCATCTATCGATGGCGTGGTTGTTAACGACGTAGCTCCAAAAGACCGTGACATTGCCATGGTATTCCAAAACTACGCTCTTTACCCACACATGACTGTATACGATAACATGGCTTTCGGTTTGAAATTGCGTAAATATAGCAAGGAAGACATCGACAAACGTGTGCAAGAAGCAGCTGAAATCCTTGGATTGAAAGAATTCTTGGAACGTAAACCTGCTGACCTTTCAGGTGGTCAACGTCAACGTGTTGCCATGGGTCGTGCCATCGTACGTGATGCAAAAGTGTTCTTGATGGACGAACCTTTGTCAAACTTGGATGCAAAACTTCGTGTATCTATGCGTGCTGAAATTGCGAAAATCCACCGTCGTATCGGAGCTACAACTATCTACGTAACTCACGACCAAACAGAAGCGATGACACTTGCAGACCGTATCGTTATCATGTCAGCAACTAAGAACCCTGCTGGTACAGGTACTATCGGACGTGTAGAACAAATCGGTACTCCTCAAGAAGTTTACAAAAACCCAGTTAACAAATTCGTTGCAGGATTCATTGGAAGCCCAGCTATGAACTTTATTAATGTGAAATTAGTTGGTAGCGAAATTGTTTCAGACGGTTTCCGTTTGAAAGTGCCAGAAGGCGCTTTGAAAGTTCTCCGTGAAAAAGGCTACGAAGGTAAAGAATTGATCTTCGGTATCCGTCCAGAAGATGTGAATGCAGAACCTGCTTTCCTTGAAACATTCCCAGAATCAGTTGTGAAAGCTACTATCTCTGTATCAGAGTTGCTTGGTTCAGAATCTCACCTTTACTGCCAAGTTGGTAAAGATGAATTTGTTGCCAAAGTTGATGCTCGTGACTATTTGCAAACAGGTGCAACAGTTGAACTTGGATTTGACTTGAACAAAGCACACTTCTTCGATGTAGAAACTGAAAAAACAGTTTACTAAGCAAATGAAATGTCAAAACACTGCTAGAGAAATCTGGCAGTGTTTTTGAGTGTTTGCGTAGAAAAACTCTCCAATGTCCTTGGAGAGCTAATTTGTTATTCTGCAGCTTGTTGCCAACGTTTGGCCAGCATATGAGATAGGCTCGAAATTGCTAGGTTAAAGCTGAAGTAGATGAGGGCAATCAGGATATACAGACTGAAGACTTGCTCTGGTTCGAAATAACGGCCCATGAGAATTTGGCTAGCTCCAAAGAGTTCTTGTAGGGCGATAACAGAGTAGAGGAGGCTGGTATCCTTAATCACGGTTACAAACTGAGAAATGATGGCTGGCAGCATTTTACGAATGGCTTGTGGGAGAATGATGTGGTAGAGGATTTGGGCTGAGGTAAATCCTTGCGACATTCCTGCTTCGTACTGCCCCTTGTCTACGGCATTGAGACCGCCTCGGATAATCTCAGCTAGGGCCGCTGATGTAAAGAGGGTAAAGGCAGTGATTCCTGCTGGTGTGGATTTCATCTTGAACACTAAAAAGATAGTGAAAATCCAGAGGAGGTTGGGAACGTTACGCACAAACTCGATGTAAATGCTGGAGATGATGCGCAAGATAGGATTTTTGCCATTTCTCATGACAGCTAGCACCGTACCGATAAGGGTAGAGAGGACGATGGCAATCAGAGAAATATAGAGGGTCAAGCCAAATCCTTTAAAGATAAAGATTAGGTTATCTGGGGTCAAAACTTCTAAAATGGATTCCATAGTAACCTCCTAAAGTGAATAGGCTTTTTTTGTTGGCTTGCTCCATCTTGCGACCAAACTGGGCAACAGGGAAGCAGAGAGAAAAGTAGAGAAGGGCAGCGCCTAAAAAGGCTGGAATGTAGTTTCCATTGAGAGCTGACCAAGACTTGGTCACAAACATCAAGTCCACTCCAGAGATGATAGCGACGGTGGAGGTGTTTTTGATGAGGTTGACGATTTGGTTGGTCAAAGGAGGGAGAATGATACGAAAGGCCTGAGGCAAGATAATCAAACGCATAGCACTGATATAGGTAAAACCTTGCGACAAGGCGGCCTCCATCTGACCGCTAGGAATAGACTGAATTCCTGAGCGAATCACCTCAGCGATATAGGCGCCGTGATAAAGTCCGACGCAGAGAACAGCTGTCCAATAAATCGGAATCATGATGATATGGTCACTGATAAGAGGTAGGCCATAAAAAACGATAACAAACTGCACCAAGAGGGGAGTATTTTGGTAAAATTCGACAAAGATGCGAGCCAAAATTCTCAATATCGGACGTTTACTGGTTGACATGGCTCCGAAGAAGATGCCCAAAACCATGGCTAGGATAAAGGATCCAATCGCTAGGGCAAGGGTGAAGAGGAAACCATTGAAAAATTGTCCAAAATCCTGAAAATAGGCAGTCCAAGATGATAAATCTGTCATGGGGTGTCCTCCTTAATCTGCGGTATGACTAGATGGTTTGAGCTTGTAACGGTCATAGAGTTTCTGCAAACTGCCATCCTTGCTCCATTTAGTAACCAAGTTATCGAGATAGTCGTTGAGTTCGGTATTTGATTTCTTGGTAACGATACCGTAGTCAGATGGCTTGAAACTATCATCTAGTAGTACTGTGCGTTTGCTGATGTAGCCAGACAAAATCGAGCGGTCAACGGAAAAGGCATCAATACGGTGAGCGTGTAGGGAAGTGATCAATTCTGGGTAGGAACCAAGTTCGACGAATTTAAACTTCAGGCCTTTCTTTTTACCCAGTTCAGTAATCAGGCGTTGGGTGATGGAACCTTGGGCAACACCGATGGTTTTTCCGTTTAGGTCCTCAATGCTTTTGATTTTGGCAGATTTATTGACCAAAAAGCCAGATGCGTCCGTGTAGTAGGGACTGGTAAAGTTGTAGAGTTTTTTGCGTTCGTCTGTGATGGTAAAGGTTGCGATATCCATATCGACCTGTTCATTGTCTAGAAGTGGTCCACGAGTTTGTGCGGTAACAGGTACATAGCGAACCTTGACCTTGAGTTCATCTGCTACCATCTTGGCCAAGTCTGTTTCGATACCAGAATAGGTCCCTGTCTTAGGATCCTTGTAGCCGAAATTGGGAACGTCTTGTTTTACACCGACAACCAGCTCGCCTCTCTTTTGAATGTCTGCGACACTGGTATCAGCCTGAACTGGTTTGCAGCAGCAAGGCCCAAAAGGCTAATCAATAATGCGGATAAAAAGAATTTCTTTTTCATAGGCGCCTCCTTATTTGACTTTGTCACTTTCGTGGTTGATGATTTTGCTGAGGAATTGTTGGGCACGTGGTTCGCTTGGGTTATCGAAAAAGTCATCGACATCTGTCGTATCCACCAAAACTTCCCCGTCAGCCATAAAGATGATGCGGTCCGCAACTTCACGGGCAAAGCCCATTTCATGGGTAACGACAATCATATTCATACCATCGTGGGCTAATTTTTGCATAACTGCTAGAACATCGCCGATGGTTTCAGGATCAAGAGCAGATGTTGGTTCATCAAAGAGGAGAAGTTCCGGATGCATGGCGAGTCCACGAGCAATGGCGATTCGTTGTTTTTGTCCACCGGATAGCATGGCTGGATAAGAATCTTTCTTGTCCCACATATTTACAAATTCCAGATATTTTTGGGCTGTCTTTTCAGCTTCTTTTTTATCAATTCCTAGAACTTTTATGGGTGCAAGTGTTACGTTTTCTAACACTGTTTTGTGTGGGTAGAGGTTGAAATGCTGGAAAACCATACCGACTTCCTTGCGAAGCGGTACTAAATCTTTCTGGCTGGCACCAGCAACTTGGTGACCATTGACTAGAAGACTTCCTTTGTCGACAGCCTCTAAACCATTGATGGTGCGGATAAGAGTTGACTTCCCGGAACCAGAAGGGCCAAGGAGGACAACAACTTGTCCTTTTTCAAAACGGAGATTGATGTCGCGGAGTGCGTGGTAGTCTCCGTAATATTTTTCGACGTGTTCAAATTCTACTAAAGCCATAAGGAATCTCCTTTGTGTTAGATTTTATAACATGATTCTACACCAAAAGATTTGTCTTGTCAAATCATATCAGAAAAAAGTTAGTAAAATTTTTGTAGAAAGCAATCAGGATAGAGAAAAAGCCTAAATCATGTTATAATGAAACGATAGAATTCTTAGAAAGAGTGGATGTCTTTTTGATAACACCTACTTATGAATGGCAGTTTGCCCCGCAAGTAGAAGATGCGGATTTTACAAGATAGCCAAGAAGGCTGGATTGGGTCCTGAGGTGGCTCGGTTACTATTTGAGAGAGGGATTCAGGACCAAGAGAGTCTGAAGAAGTTTTTAGAACCTTCCTTGGAGGACTTGCATGACCCTTATCTACTCCATGATATGGATAAGGCAGTGGGACGGATTCGTCAGGCTATTGAAGAAGGGGAAAATATCCTCATTTATGGAGATTACGATGCGGATGGCATGACTTCAGCTTCGATTGTGAAGGAAAGTTTGGAACAGCTTGGCGCTGAGTGCCGGGTTTATCTGCCCAATCGTTTTACTGATGGCTATGGTCCAAATGCTAGTGTTTATAAATACTTTATCGAGCAAGAAGGGATTTCCTTGATTGTGACGGTGGACAATGGAGTTGCGGGTCACGGAGCCATTGAACTGGCTCAGTCTATGGGAGTAGATGTCATTGTGACAGACCACCATTCCATACCTGAAACCTTACCAGATGCCTATGCTATTGTCCATCCTGAACATCCGGATGCGAACTATCCTTTCAAATATTTGGCTGGTTGCGGAGTGGCTTTCAAGCTGGCTTGTGCCCTGTTAGAAGAAGTACAAGTGGAATTGCTTGATTTGGTCGCTATTGGTACCATTGCTGATATGGTTAGTTTGACAGATGAGAATCGTATTTTGGTTCAATATGGTCTAGAAATGCTGGGGCATACTCAGCGCATTGGTTTACAAGAAATGCTGGATATGGCTGGGATTGCCGCTAATGAAGTAACAGAAGAAACGGTTGGTTTCCAGATTGCTCCTCGTTTGAATGCCTTGGGCCGTTTGGATGATCCCAATCCTGCCATTGATTTGCTGACTGGGTTTGATGATGAAGAAGCGCATGAGATTACTCTCATGATTCATCAGAAAAACGAAGAGCGCAAGGAAATCGTTCAGTCTATCTATGAAGAAGCTAAGACCATGGTGGACCCTGAGAAGAAGGTCCAAGTTTTGGCTAAGGAGGGCTGGAATCCTGGGGTTCTAGGAATCGTGGCTGGTCGTTTGTTGGAAGAACTAGGGCAGACAGTCATCGTTCTCAATATAGAGGACGGTCGTGCCAAGGGTAGTGCTCGTAGCGTGGAAGCGGTCGATATTTTTGAGGCTCTGGATCCTCATAGAGACCTCTTCATAGCCTTTGGTGGTCATGCTGGTGCGGCAGGAATGACGCTGGAAGTTGAGAAACTCTCAGATTTATCTCAGGTTTTGGAAGATTATGTCCGTGAAAAAGGAGCAGATGCTGCTGGCAAGAACAAGTTAAATCTAGATGAAGAGCTAGATTTGGAGACACTTAGCTTGGAAACGGTCAAAAGTTTTGAACGTTTGGCACCTTTTGGCATGGACAATCAGAAACCTATCTTTTATATCAAGGATTTTCAGGTCGAAAGTGCCCGTACTATGGGGGCAAGTAATGCCCATCTCAAGCTGAAAATTTCTAAAGGCGAGGCGAGTTTTGAGGTAGTGGCCTTTGGCCAAGGGAAAAGGGCGACTGAATTCTCACAGACCAAGCAATTGGAATTGGCAGTGACTCTCTCTGTCAACCAATGGAATGGCCAAACTGCCCTGCAGCTGATGATGGTGGATGCGCGTGTGGAGGGTGTTCAACTTTTTAATATCCGTGGGAAGAATGCAGTCTTGCCAGAAGGGGTTCCAGTCTTGGATTTTGCTGGGGAACTGCCCAATCTAGTAAATAGTGATGCTGTGGTTGTAAAAACCATTCCTGAGGATATTACTCAGCTGAAGACCATTTTTCAGGAGCAGAATTTTTCTGCTGTTTATTTCAAAAATGATATTGACAAGGCCTACTATCTGACGGGATATGGGACTAGAGAGCAGTTTGCAAAATTGTACAAGACTATCTACCAGTTCCCAGAGTTTGATATTCGCTACAAACTGAAGGATTTGGCTACTTATCTCAATATCCAACAAATCTTGCTAGTCAAGATGATTCAAGTATTTGAAGAGCTAGGCTTTGTGATGATTAAAAATGGTGTCATGACAGTGAATAAAGAGGCTGAAAAGCGTGATATAGCTGAGAGTCAGATTTACCAAAATCTCAAACAAACCGTCAAAGACCAAGAAATGATGGCGCTGGGTACCGTGCAAGAAATTTATGACTTTTTAATGGAAAAAGAGTAGATGATAGGAAAGAGTTGGGAAACCAGCTCTTTTTTGAAAACAAATCTTCATTTTGAAAATCATTAAAAAAAATGGTATAATGGTAGGAAAAGATTCGGCTAAAAGTAGTGCTTTTAGAATAAGAGGGTAAGTAACCCTATAATCAAGATAAACTAAGCTTTCGGAGGAAAAATGAGTAATATCAGTTTAACAACACTTGGCGGTGTCCGTGAAAATGGGAAAAATATGTATATCGCTGAAATCGATGGGTCTATTTTCGTTTTGGATGCAGGTCTGAAATACCCTGAAAATGAACAACTAGGGGTGGACGTGGTCATTCCCAATATGGACTATCTTTTTGAAAATAGCGATCGTATCGCTGGGGTCTTCTTGACCCACGGCCATGCGGATGCCATTGGTGCTCTGCCTTATCTCTTGGCTGAAGCCAAGGTACCTGTATTTGGCTCTGAGTTGACCATTGAGTTGGCAAAACTCTTTGTCAAAGGAAATGACACAGTTAAGAAATTTAATGATTTTCATGTTATCGATGAGGATACGGAGATTGATTTTGGCGGGACTGTGGTGTCCTTCTTCCGTACGACCCACTCTATCCC
>CAKMPG010000252.1:0-4861 GCA_927911355.1 Streptococcus mitis
CTTTTTTACTACAAAAATTTTAGAAAAAAGTCTATCTTTTTAATAAAAGCCTTTACAAAAAAAAAAAAGTGGTATAATTGAATTGTAGAAAGTGCAAAACGTTTTACGTAAAACAGTTTGCCTAAATAAAAATAAAGGAGATTTGAATGATGAAAGATACATTCAAAAATGTCTTGTCTTTCGAGTTTTGGCAAAAATTCGGTAAGGCTTTGATGGTGGTTATCGCGGTTATGCCGGCTGCTGGTTTGATGATTTCAATCGGTAAGTCTATCGTAATGATTAACCCAACTTTTGCACCACTTGTAGTTACAGGTGGAATTCTTGAGCAAATTGGTTGGGGGGTTATCGGTAACCTTCACATTTTGTTTGCCCTAGCAATTGGAGGAAGCTGGGCTAAAGAACGTGCTGGTGGTGCTTTCGCCGCTGGTCTTGCCTTCATCTTGATTAACCGTATCACTGGTACAATCTTTGGTGTATCAGGAGATATGTTGAAAAATCCAGATGCTATGGTCACAACTCTCTTTGGTGGTTCAATCAAAGTTGCTGATTACTTCATTAGTGTTCTTGAAGCTCCAGCATTGAACATGGGTGTGTTTGTAGGGATTATCTCAGGTTTTGTAGGGGCAACTGCTTACAATAAATACTACAACTTCCGTAAACTTCCTGATGCACTTTCATTCTTCAACGGGAAACGTTTCGTACCATTTGTAGTTATTCTTCGTTCAGCAATCGCTGCAATTCTACTTGCTGCCTTCTGGCCAGTAGTTCAAACAGGTATCAATAGCTTTGGTATCTGGATTGCCAACTCACAAGAAACTGCTCCAATCCTTGCACCATTCTTGTATGGTACTTTGGAACGTTTGCTCTTGCCATTTGGTCTTCACCATATGTTGACTATCCCAATGAACTACACAGCTCTTGGTGGTACTTATGACATTTTAACTGGTGCAGCTAAAGGTACTCAAGTATTTGGTCAAGACCCACTATGGCTTGCATGGGTAACAGACCTTGTTAACCTTAAAGGTACAGATGCAAGTCACTACCAACAATTGTTAGATACTGTTCACCCAGCTCGTTTCAAAGTTGGACAAATGATCGGTTCATTCGGTATCTTGATGGGTATGATCGTTGCTATCTACCGTAATGTCGATGCTGATAAGAAACATCAATATAAAGGTATGATGATTGCGACAGCTCTTGCAACATTCTTGACAGGGGTTACTGAACCAATCGAATACATGTTCATGTTTGTAGCAACACCTATGTATCTTGTTTACTCACTTGTTCAAGGTGCCGCCTTCGCTATGGCTGACGTAGTAAACCTACGTGTCCACTCATTCGGTTCAATTGAATTCTTGACTCGTACACCACTAGCAATTAATGCTGGTATTGGTATGGATATCGTTAACTTTATCTGGGTAACTGTTCTCTTTGCCGTAATCATGTACTTTATCGCAAACTTCATGATTCAAAAATTCAACTACGCAACTCCAGGACGTAACGGAAATTACGAAACTGCTGAAGGTTCAGAAGAAGCTAGTAGCGAAGTGAAAGTTGCAGCAGGCTCTCAAGCTGTAAACATTATTAACCTTCTTGGTGGACGTGCAAACATCGTTGATGTTGATGCATGTATGACTCGTCTTCGTGTAACTGTAAAAGATGCTGACAAAGTCGGTGATGCAGAACAATGGAAAGCAGAAGGAGCTATGGGTCTTGTCATGAAAGGACAAGGAGTTCAAGCTATCTACGGTCCAAAAGCAGACGTATTGAAATCTGATATCCAAGATATCCTTGATTCAGGTGAAATCATTCCTGAAACTCTTCCAAGCCAAATGACTGAAGCACAACAAAACACTGTTCACTTCAAAGGTCTTACTGAGGAAGTTTACTCAGTAGCAGACGGTCAAGTTGTTGCTTTGGAACAAGTAAAAGATCCAGTATTTGCTCAAAAATGATGGGTGATGGATTTGCAGTAGAACCTGCAAATGGAAACATTGTATCTCCAGTTTCAGGTACTGTATCAAGCATCTTCCCAACAAAACATGCTCTTGGTATTGTGACTGAACCAGGTCTTGAAGTATTGGTTCACATTGGTTTGGACACAGTAAGTCTTGAAGGTAAACCATTTACAGTTCATGTTGCTGAAGGACAAAAAGTTGCAGCAGGAGATCTTCTTGTCACAGCTGACTTGGATGCTATCCGTGCAGCAGGACGTGAAACTTCAACAGTAGTTGTCTTCACAAATGGTGATGCAATTAAATCAGTTAAATTAGAAAAAACAGGTTCTCTTGCAGCTAAAACAGCAGTTGCTAAAGTAGAATTGTAATATACTTGAGGTTGGAAGCTGTATTCCAACCTCTTATTTGGGAGAAAAGAATGAAATTTTTAACACTCAATACTCACAGTTGGATGGAGAAAGAAGCAGAGGAAAAATTCCAGATTTTGCTTGAGGATATTCTTGAAAAAGACTATGATTTGATTTGTTTCCAAGAAATCAATCAGGAGATCACTTCGCCAGTGGTGGAGGTTAATGACCTTTATCAAGCTTTGCCAGCAGCTGAGCCTATTCACCAAGACCATTATGTTAGACTTTTGGTTGAAAAGTTGTCAGAGCAAGGGAAAGATTACTACTGGACTTGGGCCTATAACCATATTGGTTATGACCGCTACCATGAAGGTGTGGCTATCTTGTCTAAAACACCTATTGAAGCAAGAGAAATTTTGGTTTCAGATGTGGATGATCCAACAGACTATCATACTCGCCGTGTCGCCCTGGCTGAAACTGTAGTTGATGGCAAGGACCTTGCAGTTGCCAGTGTCCACCTTTCTTGTGGATAAAGGTTCCAAGAAGAATGGGCGCGATTTTGAGGCTGTCTTGAAAGAATTGAACAAGCCACTTTTTGCTGGCTGGAGATTTCAACAATCCAGCAGGTCAGGAAGGTTACCAAGCTATTTTAGCTAGTCCATTAGGCTTACAAGACGCTTTTGAAGTTGCTCAAGAGAAAAGCGGTAGCTATACCGTTCCACCAGAAATTGATGGCTGGAAGGGGAATACAGAACCCCTTCGAATCGACTATGTTTTTACTACCAAAGAGTTAGAGGTGGAAAATTTACATGTCGTATTTGATGGTAACAAGGGTCCGCAAGTTAGTGATCACTATGGCTTGAATGCTATTTTAAACTGGAAATAAGGACTGAAAAGAGGTTGGGATTCACAAATTCCAGCCTTTTTCTGACTAGAAAAGGTGCTGGAAATAGCCTAAATAAGTGAGACTACTGAAATGGAATAAAATGTGGTATAATTGATAGGATAGATAGAATCGAGGATATTATGTCATTTACGAAATTTCAATTTAAAAACTATATTAGAGAAGCCTTGGAGGAGTTGAAATTTATAACTCCAACAGAGGTACAAGATAAGTTGATTCCCATTGTCTTGGCAGGCCGAGATTTGGTTGGAGAATCAAAAACAGGTTCGGGTAAGACTCACACTTTCCTATTGCCGATTTTCCAGCAATTAGATGAAACCAGCGATAGTGTTCAAGCAGTCATTACTGCACCGAGCCGTGAATTAGCTACTCAAATTTACCAAGCAGCCCGTCAGATTGCAGCCCACTCAGAGGTAGAAATTCGTGTGGTTAATTATGTGGGTGGTACAGATAAGGCTCGCCAGATTGACAAATTGGCAAGTAACCAGCCTCATATTGTTATCGGAACGCCTGGCCGTATTTATGACTTAGTTAAGTCTGGTGACCTAGCTATTCACAAGGCTAAGACCTTTGTGGTCGATGAGGCAGATATGACCTTGGATATGGGATTCTTGGAAACTGTTGATAAGATTGCTGGAAGCCTTCCAAAAGACTTGCAATTCATGGTCTTCTCAGCGACTATCCCACAAAAACTGCAACCATTCTTGAAAAAATACTTGTCAAATCCTGTTATGGAGAAAATCAAGACCAAAACGGTCATTTCTGATACCATTGATAATTGGTTGATTTCTACAAAGGGACGTGACAAGAATGCTCAAATTTACCAGTTGACTCAGTTGATGCAACCGTATTTGGCAATGATTTTTGTTAACACTAAAACGCGTGCTGATGAATTGTATTCATATCTGACTGCTCAAGGCTTGAAGGTGGCAAAAATCCATGGGGGTATTGCCCCTCGTGAGCGCAAACGTATCATGAACCAGGTGAAAAATCTGGATTTTGAGTATATTGTCGCAACAGATTTGGCAGCGCGTGGAATTGACATTGAAGGTGTCAGCCATGTCATCAATGATGCTATTCCGCAAGATTTGTCCTTCTTTGTTCACCGTGTTGGTCGTACTGGACGAAATGGCCTACCAGGTACAGCTATTACCCTTTATCAGCCAAGCGATGACTCGGATATCGTGAGTTGGAGAAATTAGGAATTAAATTTACTCCGAAGATGGTAAAAGATGGAGAATTCCAAGATACCTATGACCGTGATCGTCGTGCAAACCGTGAAAAGAAGCAGGATAAGCTTGATATCGAAATGATTGGTTTGGTTAAAAAGAAAAAGAAAAAAGTCAAACCAGGTTATAAGAAGAAAATTCAATGGGCGGTTGATGAAAAGCGCCGCAAAACCAAGCGCGCTGAAAATCGTGCTCGCGGTCGTGCAGAACGAAAGCAAAACGCCCAAACATTTTAATAAAAAAAGTTGGAGTACTGAGCTCTGTACTGACCCCAAAAAGTTAGACAATTAAATTTAAGCAAAGGATTTAGTTCTGTAATTGTGACAGGGCTAAGTCCTTTTAGTTTTACCTTAATTCGTTTGTTGTTGTAGTAATCAAATATAGTCTACAATAGCTTGTTCCAAAGTGTTCAAGTGACTGAAA
>CAKMPG010000253.1:0-2655 GCA_927911355.1 Streptococcus mitis
TTCCAGGTTTTGCTGCTTTATTATTAACATTCGCATGTATGTGGTTATTAAAAACGTAAAGTAAGTCCAATTTTAATTATCTTTGCATTATTTGCACTAGGTATTCTTGGTCGTGTAACAGGAATTATGTAATTAAGATACAATTTTGAGATGAACAGATTTAAAAAGTCTGTTCATCTTTTTTTGTTTTATGATAGAATAGAGCTATCAGTTTAATGAATAAGGAGAAAGTTATGGCACAGTCTTTAAATACAAAAGTTATTTTTACAACGAAAGCCAATGTATTTGTTGGTTGGATTGGAAATAAACACGGCGATATTCTTGTTGGTGATCGAGCGTTTGAGTTTTATAATGAAAAAAATCCGGAAGATTATATTCAAATCCCTTGGAATGAAATTGATAAAGTACGTGCTCAATTGTTCTTCAAGGATCGTTATATTCGTGGGTTCTTTATAGATACGAAATCTGCAGGTTCTTTTAATTTTGTGGTGAAAAATGCAGGAAAATGTTTAAAAGAAATGCGTACATTTGTTGGAGAAGAAAACATTGTACGTAGTAAACCATTGTTTACGATGAGGAATTTTTCAAAAAGTAACTATAATCTTATATAATGACTTCTCTAGCAATAGTAGTAAGGGACGGAAGCAGCCTTGCGCTTGCAAGTCTCATTCCTAAAATTGAGCCTAAGGTCTCAAATTTCCCCAATAAAAGTAGCCAATTAGGCTACTTTTATCATTACTACTATGGGAAGTCATTGGGGTTTAGTACACTTTACGTCTTTTAATTAATTGATTTTTCATAGAAAAACGTAAAATTTTTATAAATATCAAGAATGAATTGATGGATATTTAAGGATAATTTTCAAAAGAATAACAGGTGAGAAGAAAAATATGTAAGATTGGACAGAAGTCTCTCTACCATCATCCATGCAGAAACAAGATTATATAAAATAAGATGAAGAAAGACAGATTAATTGTATTGACAGATGCTGTTCTAGCAATTATTATGACCATCTTGATTTTAGAGTTAGAAAAACCAACAACACCAAGTCTTGAAGCTTTTTGGGATTTACGGCAAAATTTCTTTGCTTGTTTTCTTTCCTTTTTCTGGTTGGGATCGTTATGGATGGCACTAAACACATTATGGGAAAAGGTTGAGAAAATTTCCTCAGAAATTATTTGGTGGAATTTGTTTCTACTCTTGGAGCGGCAGGAGTTCTCTTTGGAGAATTTCATGCCATCCAAGATACCAGTCTGAATGATGTGGTGGACCGGATCTATATAAATGTCAAGGATTTACCGTTTCAGTCCTTGGGAGCTTTAGCTAATATCCTGTCTGATGTTAAGAAGGGACTGATTCAAGACAGTCATATCTGGTCTTTCTTCCAGTCATTTTTCAAACAATATCAGTTGATAATCAGCTTAAATCAGATCTATCAGTTTGTCTATCTTTCTCTGATGGAGATCATGTCCTATCTTCACTTTGATTATTGGAAAAAACGGCTCGGTCAGGAGCTAGTATGAATAAGGAGAACAAATGAGACGTTTAAAAATGTTATGGCATATTATACAGGTTACGGGTTTTACTCGGTTTGCTCTGAGTTTTGTGACCTTTGTTTTTGGGTCAGGAGGCGAGCTTTTCCTAGTTGAACCTGCTATCACAAATTACGGAGACGGTCTTTGGTATGCTTTTGTGACTTCGACGACTGTCGGCTACGGGGATCTCCTAGCTGTGACCTTGATTGGAAGGATTACCAGTGTCTTCTTGACGATTTATGGGCTCATATTTTTTGGCTGTTTATCAGCTGTTATTATTAATTATTATACCGATTTAAATAAGGAAAGAGGAGAGGACAAATGACTGCCAATTATTCAACACGGGAATACCGTGAGAAATTATACGATGACCTTCATGTTCGATTGAGAGATACAGCGATTTTGATGTGTGCAATTTTTTATTGCCTCTATCGGACTAAATATGAATTCAACAGCTGTCATTATAGGAGCCATGTTGATTTCACCTCTCATGACACCGATTGTTGGACTGGGATTCGGTTTAGCTATTTTTGATACGCGTTTAATCAAGCAATTTCTAGAGGTTTTATTGACTCAAGTGTTGGTCAGTTTGCTTGTCTCGACTCTGTATTTCTGGATTTCTCCCTTGTCTTATGCAAGTAGCGAGTTGATTGCACGAACCTCTCCAACCATTTGGGATGTCCTCATTGCTATTGCTGGTGGGATTGCTGGTGTGATCGGTTCAAGGAAAAAAGAAGCAAACAATATCGTGCCAGGAGTAGCCATTGCTACAGCTCTGATGCCGCCTATCTGTACTGCTGGCTATGGTTTAGCTAATGGGAATGTACGATTTTTATTGGGGGCTCTCTATCTTTTCTTGATCAACTGTGTCTTTATCATGCTAGCCAACATTGTTGGAACAAGAATTTTGATGAGAAAATCTCCTTTAACTTCATTTAAAGAGCTGAGCATTAAAATGAGAATTGCTTGATTTTCTTTGATTGTATTGTTGATTCTTCCAGCTAGCTATTCGGCAGTTACTCTGACAATTAGAACAAGCGCGCAAAGAAGGGATCAAACAGTTTTGTAGGAAAAAGAGTTCGCCAATTATACGGTTATTAATCAAGTCTACAAGTCAAGT
>CAKMPG010000254.1:0-3328 GCA_927911355.1 Streptococcus mitis
CATGATCTTATTCCTATTCAAAAATCTATCGTTTCATTATAATCTCCCTATAAAAATAAAGTCGCAAATCAGGCGGCTTATTTTTTTGAAAAATGGGCTTGGTGCCTGAGAATAATACTCAATGAAAATCAAAGAGCAAACTAGGAAGCTAGCTGCAGGTTGCTCAAAACACTGTTTTGAGGTTGCAGATAGAGCTGACGTGGTTTGAATTTGATTTTCGAAGAGTATAAATAGCTTAGTGATAGAAGAAAATAGGGAAATATGGTATAATGAAACGATAGATTTTTGAATAGGAATAAGATCATGTTTGGATTTTTTAAGAAAGATAAGGCTGTGGAAGTAGAGGTTCCGACACAGGTTCCTGCTCATATCGGCATCATCATGGATGGCAATGGCCGCTGGGCTAAAAACGTATGCAACCGCGAGTTTTTGGACACAAGGCGGGCATGGAAGCATTGCAAACTGTGACCAAGGCAGCCAACAAACTAGGCGTTAAGGTTATTACGGTCTATGCTTTTTCTACAGAAAACTGGACCCGTCCAGATCAGGAAGTCAAGTTTATCATGAACTTGCCAGTAGAGTTTTATGATAATTATGTCCCGGAATTGCATGCGAATAATGTTAAGATTCAAATGATTGGGGAAACGGACCGCCTGCCTAAGCAGACTTTTGATGCTTTAACCAAGGCTGAGGAATTAACTAAGAACAACACAGGTTTGATTCTTAATTTTGCCCTCAACTATGGTGGACGTGCTGAGATTACACAGGCTCTTAAGTTGATTTCTCAGGATGTTTTAGATGCCAAAATCAACCCAGGTGACATCACAGAGGAATTGATTGGCAACTATCTCTTCACCCAGCATTTGCCTAAGGAGTTACGAGACCCAGACTTGATTATTCGGACTAGTGGAGAATTGCGCTTGAGCAATTTCCTGCCATGGCAGGGAGCCTACAGTGAGCTCTATTTTACAGATACCTTGTGGCCTGATTTTGACGAGGCGGCCTTGCAGGAAGCCATTCTTGCCTACAATCGTCGTCATCGCCGATTTGGAGGAGTTTAGGAGGAAATATGACACAGGATTTACAGAAAAGAACCTTGTTTGCAGGGATTGCCCTGGCTATTTTCCTACCAATTTTAATGATTGGGGGACTCTTGCTTCAGATAGCAATTGGAATCATAGCCATGCTAGCCATGCATGAACTTTTGAAGATGAGAGGTCTAGAGACCATGACGATGGAGGGCCTCTTGACCCTCTTTGCAACCTTTGCTTTGACCATTCCCTTGGAGAATTACCTGACTTTTTTACCAGTTGATGGGAATGTAGTTGCCTATAGTGTTTTGATTTCAATTATGTTAGGAACGACTGTTTTTAGCAAGTCCTATACGATTGAGGATGCTGTTTTCCCTCTTGCTATGAGCTTTTATGTGGGCTTTGGTTTTAATGCTCTATTAGATGCTAGAATTGCAGGTTTAGATAAGGCACTATTAGCCTTGTGTATTGTTTGGGCAACAGACAGTGGTGCCTATCTTGTTGGGATGAACTATGGTAAACGAAAACTAGCTCCGACAGTTTCTCCAAATAAAACCTTTGAGGGTGCCTTGGGTGGTATTTTAGGTGCGATTTTAGTAACCATCATCTTTATGATGTTTGACAGAACAGTTGCTCTTCCGTATGGAATTTACAAGATGTCCGTCTTTGCTATTTTCTTTAGCATTGCTGGACAATTTGGTGATTTACTAGAAAGTTCGATCAAGCGTCACTTTGGTGTCAAGGATTCTGGGAAATTTATTCCTGGACATGGTGGTGTTTTGGATCGTTTTGATAGTATGTTGCTTGTATTTCCAATCATGCACTTGTTTGGACTCTTTTAATCAAAAGACGGAGGAAATACTATGCTCGGAATTTTAACCTTTATTCTGGTTTTCGGGATTATTGTGGTAGTGCACGAGTTCGGACACTTCTACTTTGCCAAGAAATCAGGGATTCTAGTGCGTGAATTTGCCATTGGAATGGGCCCCAAAATCTTTGCTCACATTGGCAAGGATGGAACGGCCTATACCATTCGAATCTTGCCTCTGGGTGGCTATGTTCGCATGGCCGGTTGGGGTGATGATACAACTGAAATCAAGACAGGAACTCCTGTCAGTTTGACTCTTGCTGATGATGGTAAGGTTAAGCGCATCAATCTTTCTGGTAAAAAATTAGATCAAACAGCTCTTCCTATGCAGGTGACCCAGTTTGACTTTGAAGACAAGCTTTTTATCAAGGGTTTGGTTCTGGAAGAAGAAAAAACATTTGCAGTAGATCACGATGCAACGGTTGTGGAAGCAGATGGTACTGAGGTTCGGATTGCTCCCTTGGATGTTCAATATCAAAATGCAACTATCTGGGGCAAACTCATTACCAACTTTGCAGGACCTATGAATAACTTTATCTTAGGTGTCGTTGTTTTTTGGATTTTAATCTTCATGCAGGGTGGCGTCAGAGATGTTGATACTAACCAGTTCCATGTCATGCCCCAAGGGGCTTTGGCCAAGGTGGGAGTGCCAGAAACGGCACAAATTACCAAGATTGGCTCACATGAGATTAACAACTGGGAAAGCTTGATTCAGGCTGTGGAAACAGAAACCAAAGATAAGACGGCCCCGACTTTGGATGTGACTATTTCTGAAAAGGGGAGTGACAAACAAGTCACTGTTACACCCGAAGAAAGTCAAGGCCGTTACCTTCTAGGTGTTCAACCGGGGATTAAGTCAGATTTTGTATCCATGTTTGTAGGTGGTTTTACAACTGCTACTGACTCGGCCCTCCGAATTCTCTCAGAACTGAAAAATTTGATTTTCCAACCGGATTTGAACAAGCTGGGTGGACCTGTTGCTATCTTTAAGGCAAGTAGTGATGCCGCTAAAAATGGAATTGAGAATGTCTTGTACTTCTTGGCAGTGATTTCCATCAATATTGGGATTTTTTAATCTTATTCCGATTCCAGCTCTGGATGGTGGTAAGATTGTGCTCAATATCCTGGAAGCCATCCGCCGCAAACCATTGAAACAAGAAATTGAAACCTATGTCAGCCTTGGCCGGAGTGGTCATCATGGTTGTCTTGATGATTGCTGTGACCTGGAATGAACATCATGCGACTCTTTTTTAGATAATCGAGGAATATTATGAAACAAAGTAAAATGCTATCCCAACGCTTCGCGAAATGCCAAGCGATGCTCAAGTTATCAGCCATGCTCTTATGTTGCGAGCTGGTTATGTTCGTCAAGTCTCAGCAGGTGTTTATTCTTACTTACCACTTGCCAACCGTGTGATTGAAAAAGCCA
>CAKMPG010000255.1:0-4104 GCA_927911355.1 Streptococcus mitis
GTATCCGGCAAATAAGCTACGATAGCCTTGGTTGCTGGGCTTGGATCCATGTCGTTGATCAGGACACGTCCTTGATCTGGTTGCAAGAGGCCGTTGATTAGTTTAATCAGGGTTGTTTTTCCTGAACCGTTTGGCCCAAGGTAGACCAACAATTTTTCCAGCGGGGATGTCGAAGAGAAACATTTTCAAGGGCTGGGGTTGCTCCATAAGATTTGGATACATTTTCAAATGCTAGTAATGACATAGGCTTAAACTCCTTTAATATTAATCGTCCGACTACGCCTGGTAGTTCTTCTTTTTCATAGCCAAAATGGGTCATGGAGGAAACGAAGTGTTCCAATTCTTCTTCTGATAATTGTTTGCGCGATTGGGCTATCAGCTCCTTATCTTCAGTCACAAATCGTCCAGTTGTTCGCTTGCTGTAGACAAATCCTTCTCGTTCAAGGTCTGACAAGGCTCTTTGATGGTGTTTGGATTGACACCCGCCTCGCTAGCCAGCTCTCGCACGGTTGGAAGTTGTTGATTGGGTTCCAGTGTATGGGAAACAATCTGAAGCTTGATTTTCTCCATGATCTGTAAATAAATGGGTTTTTTTGTTGTCAAATGTCCAGGACATCTTGGTCTCCTTTCTTTTATCCTTTTGTCTTAATTAAATAATACAACAAAACAAAAAACTTGTCAAGCAAAAAGAAGAATTGTTTTGGGAATCGCTTAAAAAATGGTATAATGAAAAGAAAACGATAAGGAGGGAAAGGATGCGTTGTCCAAAATGTGGGGCTACCAAGTCAAGTGTTATCGATAGTCGCCAAGCAGAAGAAGGGAACACCATTCGTAGAAGACGTGAGTGCGACGAATGCCAGCACCGTTTTACAACCTACGAACGAGTAGAAGAAAGAACCTTAGTGGTTGTTAAAAAAGATGGCACACGGGAACAATTCTCTAGAGATAAAATCTTTAATGGGATTATCCGCTCAGCCCAGAAACGTCCTGTGTCAAGTGATGAAATCAACATGGTAGTCAATCGTATCGAACAGAAACTCCGTGGTCGAAATGAAAATGAAATTCAAAGTGAGGACATTGGTTCACTCGTCATGGAGGAGTTGGCTGAGTTAGATGAGATTACCTATGTACGTTTTGCCAGTGTCTATCGTAGTTTTAAGGATGTCAGTGAGTTAGAGAGCTTACTCCAACAAATCACCCAGTCCTCTAAAAAGAAAAAGGAAAGATAAATGAAGCCAATTGACCGTTTTTCTTATCTAAAGAATAATCGGGTGTCGCAAGATACCTCATCTCTGGTACAGTGCTACCTCCCGATTATCGGTCAGGAGGCACTGAGCCTTTATCTTTATACCATCAGTTTTTGGGATAATGGCAGAAAGGAATACCTCTTTTCAAGCATTCTTAACCATCTTAACTTTGGAATGGATAGATTGATAAAATCTTTGAAAATCCTATCCGCTTTCAATCTCGTGAACCTCTATCAAAAGGGAGACTTTTATCAGCTAGCCCTCCATGCTCCTCTGTCTAGTCAGGACTTCTTGGAACATCCTGTTTATCGCAGACTTTTGGAGAAAAAGATTGGCGATGCAGCTGTGGAGGATTTAAAAGTTGAGAGTGCTGAGGGAGAAGAAATACTTGTATCACTCAATCAAGTCTTTCCAGACTTGGCAGAACTAGGAAGTCAAGAAGACCTTGGTCTCAAGAAGAAAGTGGCCAACGATTTTGACTTGGACCATTTTCGTCAGCTTATGGCTCGAGATGGACTTCGTTTTGCGGATGAGCAGTCAGATGTTTTGAACCTCTTTGCCATTGCCGAGGAGAAGAAATGGACTTGGTTTGAAACCTATCAATTGGCCAAGTCAACAGCTGTTCCCAGGTCATTTCAACCAAACGCATGCGGGAAAAAATTGCTCAAAAACCTGTTTCTTCTGATTTTAGTCCTAAGGAAGCAACCATTATTAAAGAATCTAAAAGTAAGACTGCCCTGCAGTTCTTGGCAGAAATCAAGCAAACACGCAAGGGAACCATTACCCAAACAGAAAGAGAACTCTTGCAACAGATGGCTGGCTTGGGCTTGCTGGACGAAGTCATCAATATCATTCTCTTGTTGACCTTTAATAAGGTGGATTCGGCAAATATCAATGAGAAATATGCCATGAAAGTAGCCAATGACTATGCCTATCAAAAGATTCATTCGGCAGAAGAAGCAGTCATGCGAATCCGTGAGCGTGGGCAGAAGAGTCAGGCTCAAAAAGGCAGTAAACCCGGTCCTGCTAAGTCCAATGTACCCAAGTGGAGCAATCCAGATTATAAGAATGAAACCAGCGAGGAAACTCGTCTGGAACTAGAACGTAAGAAACAAGAACTATTAGCTCGATTAGAAAAAGGAGGAGATTAGATGGAAAGTGTCGGAGACGTACTCAAGCGTCAACCTAGCCGTTTTCATTATCAAGATTTGGTCCAGAAAATCATGAAGGACCCTGATGTTGCGGCCTTTATCCAGCAAGAATCCCTCAGCCCAGAGGAATTGAATCGCAGTATCTCCAAATTTAACCAGTACATTACCGAGCGTGACAAGTTTCTACGTGGGGATACGGATTATATTGCCAAAGGCTACAAGCCGATTTTGGTTATGAATCATGGTTATGCGGACGTTTCTTATGAAGAAACTCCAGAACTAATCGCGGCTGAAAAAGAAGCGGCTATTAAGAACCGTCTCAAGTTAATCAATCTGCCAGCCAGTCTCAGGAAAGCTAGTTTAGCTCAAGTAGACTTGGATGATTTGGGTCGCTTGCCAGTTTTTGAAAAGCTATTAGCCTTCGTGGAACAATATCCAACTATTCGAAAAGGTCTTTACTTATATGGAGACTTTGGTGTGGGTAAAAGTTTCATGGTGGCTGCCCTAGCCCATGATTTATCAGAAAAACGTGGTGTTTCCTCCACTCTCCTCCACTATCCTAGCTTGTCATCGATGTCAAAAATGCTATCGGTGATGGTAATGTCAAGACCTTGGTAGATGAGATTAAACTGTCTGAAGTCCTGATTTTAGATGATATTGGTGCCGAGCAATCAACAGCTTGGGTACGGGATGAAATCCTACAAGTCATTCTCCAATATCGGATGCAGGAAAATTTACCGACCTTTTTCACCTCCAACTTCAACTTTGAAGAATTGGAGCAGCATTTCGCTAAAGGGAAACATGGAAATGACGAAACCTGGGAAGCCAGACGCGTCATGGAACGCATCCGTTATTTGGCTGAGGAGACTCGTTTAGAAGGAGTGAACCGTCGATGACAGAAACGATTAAATTGATGAAAGCTCATACTTCAGTGCGTAGATTTAAGGAGCAAACCCTTCCTCAGGAAGACTTGACTGAAATCCTGACAGCAGCTCAGATGGCCTCGTCTTGGAAGAATTTTCAATCCTACTCTGTGATTGTAGTACGAAGTCAAGAGAAGAAGGATGCCTTGTATGAATTGGTGCCTCAAGAAGCCATTCGCCAGTCAGCTGTTTTCCTTCTCTTTGTCGGAGATTTGAACCGAGCAGAAAAGGGAGCCCAGCTTCATACTGATTCATTCCAACCTCAAGGGGTGGAAGGTCTCTTGATTAGTTCGGTCGATGCAGCTCTTGCTGGACAAAATGCTCTGCTGGCAGCTGAAAGCTTGGGCTATGGTGGTGTCATTATTGGCTTGGTGCGTTACAAGTCAGAAGAAGTGGCAGAGCTTTTTAACCTGCCTGACTACACCTATCCTGTCTTTGGGATGGCACTGGGTGTGCCAAATCAAAATCATGATGTCAAACCTCGCTTGCCATTGCATCAGGTGGTTTTTGAGGAAGAATATCAGGAACAAACAGTTGATGTGATTGAAGCTTATGACCGTGTACAGGCGGACTATGCTGGGGCGCGTGCAACCACAAGCTGGAGTCAGCGTCTAGCAGAACAGTTTGGTCAAGCAGAAACCAAGCTCAACTAGAAAAAATTCTTGAACAGAAGAAGTTTATTGTAGAAAGTGAGAAATTATGGCCCTACCAACTATTGCCATTGTAGGACGTCCCAATGTTGGGAAATCAACCCTATTTAATCGGATCGCTGGTGAGCGAATC
>CAKMPG010000256.1:0-3749 GCA_927911355.1 Streptococcus mitis
CCGATTTCCTTCCGCAATTCAAACTGTATCTGTACGCGGGCTGTAAATGTTGTGGCCGTTATAAACCACTGAACAGTTGTGGTTACCCCTGGATTAAGATCCCCCATGCGGTTGATAGCCTTTAGGTAGGGTTGATTTCCCTGATCCAGATGGACGATCAAGGCTGTAATTTCCTTGGGTTGGAAAGATAGGGAAACACTATTCAAGGCCTTTTTTTGATTGTAGTAAACGGACAGGTCTGATACCTGTAAAATCGCTTCTGTCATACTGTTTCCTTTTCTATCCAAAGTGTCCTGTTACGTAGTCATTGGTCGACTGTAGTTTGGCATTTTGGAAAATATTAGAGGTCTTATCGTACTCAATCAAGTCGCCCAAGTAGAAGAATCCTGTGTAGTCACTAGCACGCGCAGCCTGCTGCATGCTGTGGGTCACGATGATAATGGTAAAGTCCTTCTTCAATTCCAACATGGTTTCTTCCAACTGAGCTGTCGCAATCGGATCCAAGGCTGACGCCGGTTCATCCATCAAGAGGATATGTGGTTTAACAGAGATAGCGCGAGCGATACAGAGACGCTGTTGCTGACCACCTGATAAGGTCAAGGCTGACTTGTGCAAATCGTCCTTGACCTGGTCCCAAAGGGCAGCCTGACGGAGAGAGGTTTCCACAATTTCATCCAAGACTTGCTTGTCCTTAACTCCTGCACGTTCATGGGCAAAAGTGATGTTACGGTAGATAGACTTGGCAAAGGGATTTGGTCGTTGGAAGACCATTCCAATGTGCTTACGCATCTCATAAACATTAATTTCTGGGCGGTTGACATCAATCCCTTGATAGAGAATTTGACCTGTTACCTTAGCAATATCAATGGTATCATTCATGCGATTGAGACTGCGGAGGTAGGTTGATTTTCCTGATCCAGAAGGGCCAATTAAGGCCGTAATTTTATTTTTTTCAAATTGCATATCGATGCCTTGATGGATTCTTTTTTACCGTAGTAAACATGTAAATCCTTAGTAGAGAGGGCCACTTTCTCTTCAGGAAAGGTGATGATATGCTTTTCATCCCAATTATATTTTGACATGGCTTCTCCTTTAGGCAGCGGTTAATTTCTTATGTAGGTAGCTTCCGAGTTTGCGGGCTCCAAAGTTAAAGATGAGGATAAAGATGAGGAGCACGGCTGCAGAACCTGCTGATACGATGGTTCCATCTGGAATAGTGCCTTCACTATTGACTTTCCAGATGTGGACAGCCAAGGTTTCTGCTTGACGGAAGATAGAGATTGGGCTGGTCACACTGAGAATATTCCAGTTAGACCAGTCTAGGGCTGGAGCGGATTGTCCTGCTGTATATATAAGAGCCGCAGCCTCACCAAAGATACGACCAGAGGCCAAGACAACCCCCGTTACAATACCTGGAAGAGCTTCTGGAATGACCACATGAACCACAGTCTCCCAACGAGAAATCCCAAGAGCCAGACCAGCCTCACGTTGCGTATGGTGAACGTTTTTCAAACTGTCCTCAACATTACGAGTCATCTGAGGCAGATTAAAGACTGTCAAGGCCAAGGCACCTGAAATGATTGAAAATCCATACTCAAACTGAACTACAAAGATCAAGTAACCAAAGAGACCTACAACCACTGATGGCAGTGAAGACAAGATTTCAATACAGGTTCTGACAAAGTTGGTCACAGGACCTTTCTTGGCATATTCAGCTAGGAAAATCCCAGCTCCCATAGACAAGGGAACAGAGATAATCAAGGTAATAACCAGAAGGAAGAAGGAATTATAGAGCTGAATTCCAATCCCTCCACCTGCTTGGTAAGAAGATGATTTGCCAGTCAAGAAAGACCAAGAGATGTGGGGCAAACCACGAACCAAGATATAAAGAATCAAGGATGCCAAGATGGCAACGATAATTCCTGCAATCGAGTAGAGGACAGCTGTTGCAATTTTATCTAATTTCTTAGCGTGCATAGTTTTTCTTTCCTCTTTCTTTCGTAATCAATTTAATCACACTGTTGAAGGCCAAACTCATCAAAAGCAAGACTAAGGCCAGTGACCAGAGAACGTTATTGTCAACTGTTCCCATAACCGTATTTCCAATACCCATGGTCAACACAGAGGTCAAGGTCGCAGCAGGTGTTGTCAATGAAGTTGGGACAACGGCTGAGTTTCCGACGACCATCTGAATGGCCAAAGCCTCACCAAAGGCACGCGCCATCCCAAAGACCACTGCTGTGAAAATCCCTGAACGCGCTGCCTTCAAGGTCACGCGCCAGATGGTTTGCCAACGAGTGGCTCCCATAGCCAAACTAGCTTCTCGGTAGTGACGAGGCACCGCACGCAAGCTATCGGTTGTCATAAAGGTTACCGTCGGTAAAATCATGACAAAGAGAACGAAAATCCCTGACAAAATCCCAAAACCAGTTCCACCAAAGATACTACGAACAAAGGGAACTACGACCTGCAAACCGATAAATCCATACACGACGGAAGGAATCCCGACTAGCAATTCAATAGCTGGTTGCAAGATTCTAGCACCTTTTGGTGAGACTTCGGTCATAAAGACTGCCGCACCAATGGCAAAAGGAGTTGCGATAAGAGCTGAAAGGATTGTGACAATAAAGGAACCCAAAATCATAGGAAGGGCACCAAATTGTTTACCTGAAGGATTCCAAGTTTGTCCAAAGAGGAAATCAAAGATGTTGACCCCATTGACAAAGAAGGTCGACAAGCCTTTTTGGGCTACGAAAATCAAAATCATGGCCACGATGATGACAATCAAAGACAGACAGGCAAAGGTCAAGCCTTTTCCTAGTTTCTCTAAACGAGAGTTCTTTGAGGGAGAAAGTAATTTTTTAGCTAATTCTTCTTGATTCATTAGTGACTCCCTTCTAGTGCTGTTACCGTTCCAACAGCATCTTTTTCAACCTTCATTTCCTTGACAGAAATATAGCCCATTCCCTTAACGATTCCGCTTTGCGCTTCATCTGAGAGGACAAAGTTGAGAAATTCTGCCACCAATTCATTTGGCTGACCTAGGGTGTACATATGTTCATAAGACCACAAAGGCCAGTTATTGCTTGTAACATTTTCTGCAATCGGCTCATAGCCATTCAACTTCATGCGTTTAACTGAGTCATCCACATAGGCAAAGGCTAGATAAGAAATGGCTCCTGGTGTCTGGGAAACAATGTTTTTGACCATCCCATTTGAATCCTGTTCTTGACTCTGCACGGCAGATTGACCATCCATGATAACACTATCAAAGGTTGCACGCGAACCAGAACTTGCCGCGCGGTTGATAATGGAAATGGCTAGATCTTTCCCACCGACTTCTTTCCAGTTGGTTACTTGGCCTGTGAAGATACTACGGAGTTGTTCAGTTGTCAGATTTTCAACATCAACTTCCTTGTTCACAATAACTGCCAAGCCCGCTACGGCTACCTTATGGTCCACTAGAGCGGATGCGTTGATACCGTCTTTTTCCTCGGCAAATACGTCTGAATTTCCTACATCAACAGCTCCAGACTGAACCTGAGACAGACCTGTACCAGATCCTCCACCTTGGACGTTAACTGTTTTTCCAACGTGCATAGAGCCAAATTCATCTGCTGCTGCTTCGACCAAGGGCTGAAGAGCCGTTGAGCCAACAGCTGTCATGGATTCTCCACGATCAATCCAGCTAGCACATCCCGCCAAAGAACCTGCTAGCAAAAGAGTCGCAAGGGATAGAGCGAGTTTTT
>CAKMPG010000257.1:0-6458 GCA_927911355.1 Streptococcus mitis
TGGGATTGTTCAACCTGACTAGGGAGTTTGGTCAACATATAACCATCCTTACCAATGACATAACTTTCTCCATCGCTGGCTGGAATAGCTCTATCTGCGGCCATAGCTCCTGAGTTTTCAAAGTAAGACCATTGACCATTTACAGTCGCCCATCCTGTTGCCATAGCGCCACTGTCTTTGAGGTAGTACCAAGTAGACCCTTCTTTGTACCAACCTGTACGCATGGCGCCACCATCTGCTAGGGAGTACCATGTATTGCCGTCCTTGTACCAGCCAGTACGCATAGCGCCACTATCTGCTAGGGAGTAACCATGTATTGCCGTCTTTGAGCCAGCCTGTCTGCATTTTACCAGAACCGTCAAAATAGTACCAAGAGCCAGCATTTTGTACCCATTTATTTTTAGCGAGACTGCCATCTTGAGAAAGATTCCAGTCAGCGCCATTTTTAACCCAAGTATCCGCAGCATGTGCTTGATTGATAGACAATAGTAGACCAGCACCTGCAAGCAACCCAAGTGTAAGTAGTTTAGATTTTTTCATAGCCATTTCCTCCTAAAATAGATAAATCCAAAGTAAGAAAATCAAATAGAAACGAAGTCAAAATAGATGTCAGGTTCATGAACCTGAACCACAAGAACTCCTAAAATTCCAAGAACAAAAGATAGAGACTAGTTTATAAAAAGTACATAGCCATCACCTTCCCACAACTATAAAATAAATCCTTTTTTATATCTACATTATAGTCCTGTAAAAAAAGAAAGTCAATTAAAATTGTGATTATATTAACATTTTTTGTTCTAACAGAAATCAATTGATATTTTCATTTGATCTTCATTTCTTATCTCCTTTTTGGAGATTGATTTTTCTGACTACATTATATCCTTTATTTGTTTTCATATCTCTCCTGTCCCTAGAAAGACTAAATCTGTTCCTAAACGGTCACTTGAACTAAAGAAAAATTCCAAAGCAAATGCCTTGGAACTTCTTATCTTTATTTTGCTTGAATGATTTTAACCACATCTCCTACACTTTGTAGTTGATCAATTTCCTCATCGCTAATTTCGATATTAAATTCATCCTCCAGTGTCAAGATAAACTCCATCAAGTCAACGGAGTCAGCATCCAAATCGTCTTTCAGACTCAAGGATTCTGTCACGACAAAGTCCTCTCCCTGTCGCTCTTGGATAATGGTCACAATACGGTCAAAAATTTCTTTTTCTGTCATCTCTTTTATTCTCCTGAAAATTCACGCGCAGTCTGGGCAACTACGTCTGTTTCTAGCATGGTACGAATCTGGCGAATCGTACTATAGACAGCCTTGGCATCGCTTGAGCCATGAGTCTTGACAACCGGTGCCTTAACACCAAACAAGACCGCTCCACCAACATCTGAGTAGTTGAGCTGTTTTTTCAAACCTCTGAGGCTATCCTTGAGAAGGAGGGCACCTAGTTTCGCTCGCAGACCTCCACCTGTAATAGCGGTCTTGAGCAAGCTCATGATTCCCATGGCTGTCCCTTCAATGGATTTGAGCACAGCGTTTCCCGTGAAACCATCTGCAACGACAACATCCGCAACGCCATTCATCAAATCACGCGCTTCCACGTTTCCGATAAAGTTTAAACTTTCATCAGCCGCCAGCAATTCATAGGTTTCCTTACGAAGCGGGTCGCCCTTACTACTCTCTGTTCCGTTGTTGAGCAAGCCAACGCGTGGTTGCGCAATTCCACGGACATTTTTAGCATAGAAGGAACCTAGAACAGCATATTGATGGAGGTGCTGGGCTGTATTTTCTGCATTAGCACCGAGGTCAAGCATATCAAACCCCTTCCCATCTACAGTCGGCAAAGTCGACATAAGCCCAGGACGATCGATATTCTTGATACGACCCACGATGAAAAAATCCTGCTGCTAGTAAAGCACCTGTATTCCCAGCCGAGAGTACAGCATCTGCCTCTCCATCTTTGACAGCTTTGGCCGCCAAGACCATACTGGCATTTTTCTTCTTCCGAATAGCTCTCGTAGGTTCATCGTCTGAATCAATCTTCTCATCCGTATGGATAATGCTGACGCGCTCTGTCGCTGTCAGATATTGCTTGATTTTAGCTTCATCTCCGTAGAGTTGAACTTCGATATCTGAAAAGTCAGCTAGGGCTTGATTGACACCCTCAACGATGGCCTGAGGTGCGTAATCTCCCCCCATGGCATCTACTGCGATTTTTTTCATTTCTTTTCCTCTTTTAGTAATTGTCCCCAGTCTGCTAGGGAATCAATAAATTTCTTTGATTTTAGGTGAATCCCAACGTACTCTTCGTAGAGTTGATCCATAAATTGGCGTAGCTCTTGCTTGATTTCAGGCTTGAGCGAAATGGTCTCCAAGGTCTCAAAATCAATAGCTTGAAATTGATTGAGCAGATAAGGGATATTGGGATTGAGATGGCAACGTCTCTCATCCTCATGATAATGCTCTGGGCAGAGGCAGGCTCCATATTTGAAAGAAAAGTCAAAAGCCTGACCAACCCGATGGCAAAAAACACACTCATTAAAATTGAGACTAATACCAAATTGAGTCAAGATTTGAATTTCAAAAATATTGGTCAAGACCTGATAATCCAAGCCTGCTTCCATCAGCTCCAAAGTCTTTTGTAAAAAAGCAAACAAGGGAGCATCCTGCTGATTGTCCTGCAAACTAGCATCTGCAAGAGCTGCTACGTAGGTCGCATAGGCCATGACAAAGAGATCACTATTAATCTTGGGAAAGGTCATGACCTCATGATAGTCCTCAATGTAGCTAAGCCCATCATCATTGATTCGCAAGAGAAATCGTGCCAGCACTAAGGGCTGAATAACAGGTGCCAGCTTAGACTGGCCAGCATGTTTAACGAAAAACATGCGCTTGCCAGCCTGCTCTGTAAAAATCTTGACTAGCTTATCATCCTCCCGAAAGTTGCGATTGTAGAGCACCAAGCCTTGACTCGTGATAGACTGAATCATGCTTCTCTCATGTACTCCTCAAGTCGTTTCATGGCTTCTTCGATAGTCTCCATGCTAGCCGCATAAGACAGGCGAACGTAACCTTCTCCATAACGCCCAAAGGCAGCACCAGGGATAAAGGCAACAGCCTTCTTCTGAGCAAAATCCTTGAGAAAGGCAAAGGAGTCTTGATTGTAGCCCGCTGGAATCTTAGCAAAGATATAGAAGGCACCGTCTGGTTTAATAATCTCAAAACCAAGAGCAGTCATTTTTTCGATGATATAGTCCCGACGCTGGATGTATTCCTTTTTCATGGGCTCCGCATCGTTTTTACCAGCCGTCAAGGCTTCCACCGCAGCATGTTGAGCCATGGTATTTGCGGCAGTCACCAAGTACTGGTGACTCTTAATCAACTGAGCTGTAAAGGCTGCAGGAGCGAAAATCAGTCCCAAACGCCATCCTGTCATGGCATGTGATTTAGATAGACCATTGATAATAATAGCCTGATCTCTCAACATAGTTCCCAGAGATACATGGGCTTCGCCTGTGTAGGTCAATTCTGAGTAAACCTCATCACAGACAACAAAAATTTCGTACTTGCGTAAAACAGCTGCCAAGGCCTCCAATTGTTCCCGACTGTAGGTAATTCCTGTCGGATTGGCTGGATAGTTGAGAATAACCGCCTTGAGCTTGTCACCCTGCTCCAAAATGGCCTTCTCCAACATTTCAGGAGTCAAGACAAAACCATTTTCAGTTGTGTCAATCTCGACAATCTCTGCCCCAACTAGATTGACAATTGGCTCATAACCCGGATAAGCAGGAGCTGGCAAGAGCACCTTGTCTCCCTCTTCCAAAATAGCTGTCAAAGTAGCAGATAAAGCCTCTGTCGCCCCCAATTGTAACCAATATTTCATTTTCAGGAGCATAGTCCAGTTGGTACTTTTCCTTAACAAAGTCACTGGCTGCCTGACGTAAAGTCAACAGACCACTCATCCCTGTATAGTAGGATTGGTTCTGGTCAATCGCTCGCTTGGCCGCCTCCTTGACATGATCTGGCGTTGTAAAATCAGGCTCCCCCAAGGTCAAACGCAAAACCCCAGGAATCTCAGAAATAGCCTGGTCAAACTGACGAATCAACGAAACTTGAATCTTATCTAACTGTTTATTAAAGCGCTTAGTTAAGTCCATAGATACCTCCTACTTTCAAAACGTATCTCTATTATACTATAAAAGCCCCCCGACCGCAAAAATACATGATAGAATAACTTTCCACTTTCTATTTTTACTTTTCCTGTTTACAGGTCTATAATGGTAACAGATTCTATTTGGAGGTTTTTATGTCATTTCTATCAAAAAAATGGAGCAGGTATATTGGCCTGCCTTCTGATTTCAATCGTATCTTGGTACTTAGGAGGATTCTTCCCTGTGATTGGCGCGCCTGTCTTTGCAATTTTCATAGGCATGCTTCTCCATCCCTTTCTCTCGTCTTATAAACAACTGGATGCTGGATTGACCTTTAGTTCCAAGAAATTGCTCCAGTATGCCGTTATCTTGCTTGGTTTTGGTCTCAATATCTCGCAAGTCTTCGCAGTTGGGCAATCTTCACTCCCTGTCATCCTGTCCACCATCTCAATAGCCTTGATTGTTGCCTACCTCTTCCAGCGTTTCTTTGCACTGGATACAAAACTGGCTACCTTGGTTGGAGTAGGTTCTTCCATCTGTGGGGGTTCTGCCATTGCGGCGACAGCGCCTGTTATTCACGCCAAGGAAAAGGAAGTCGCCCAAGCCATCTCCGTTATCTTTTTCTTCAATGTCTTGGCTGCGCTCATCTTTCCAACTCTAGGTACCTGGCTTCATCTATCCAATGAAGGCTTCGCCCTCTTTGCAGGAACTGCGGTCAATGATACTTCCTCTGTAACAGCCACAGCTAGCGCCTGGGACAGTCTCTACCAGACCAATACCCTCGAATCCGCAACCATTGTCAAACTCACACGTACTCTAGCTATCATCCCCATCACTCTCTTTCTCTCCTACTGGCAAAGTCGTGAACAAAAAATAAGCAAGGCTTACAACTGAAAAAAAGTCTTCCCACTGTTTATCCTTTACTTTATCCTCGCATCTCTCCTAACCACCCTCATGACCTCTCTTGGTGTGTCCAGTAGTTTCTTTACCCCTCTCAAACAACTCTCCAAATTTCTCATTATCATGGCCATGAGTGCTATCGGACTCAAAACCAATCTGCTAGCTATGATCAAATCCAGCGGAAAATCCATTGTTCTCGGAGCCATCTGCTGGATAGCCATCATTCTCACCAGTCTTGGTATGCAGACCCTTATCGGCATTTTCTAACACAAAAGGTAGCCCACCAGCTACCTTTTTCTTATGCTTCCTCAATCAAGCGTGTATGTTCTCTCTTAATACAACGATTCATCACGATGTCATCACATCCACCAGCACGCAAGATTTCTTCCGCTTCTAGACTTTCAAGTCCCAGCTGTGCCCAAAAAATCTTGGCATCAGCCTTGAGAAAATCACGCGCCACATCAGGCAAAAACTCGCTGCGACGGTAAACATTGACAATATCTACAGGAAAAGGAATCTCCGCTAGGCTAGCATAAGCCTTTTCACCCAAGATTTCACAACCTGCCGCCTTGGGATTGACTGGGATAATTTTATAACCCCGAGCCTGCATTTCCTTGGTCACTCGATTACTGGTTGTTTCCTCGCGGTCAGACAAGCCCACCACAGCAAGGGTTTTACTCGTTGCGAGATACTGACGAATCACGCCATCACTTGGATTAATAAATTCTTGACTCATAGAAATCCTCCTTTTTCATCAGTATAGCATATTTTGAAAAGGCTTGCAGATTTTGGCTACAAAAAAGCTCCCAGCAGTTCACTTCTGCTAGGAGTATGTTCCATTTTAAGTGAAAAACTTAAATCTTTTTCTCAATACTGAAAAAGTGGAGAAAGTGGGCGTTTTTCATTGGATACGTACGATAGCATCCCCCAAGAGATGAGCGATTGAAATCTGTTCAATCTTATCAATCAAACGCTCTTCTGGCAGATAGATGGTATCCAAAACAACCAATTTCTTAATAGCTGATTTTTGGATATTGTCCATAGCAGGACCAGAAAGAACTGGGTGTGTACAGCTCGCATAGACTTCAACAGCACCAGCCTCTGCAAGGGCATCTGCCGCATGACAAATGGTTCCTGCCGTATCAATCATATCATCAATCAAGATACAAGTCTTGCCTTCGACCTTACCAATGATGTTCATGACTTCACTAGTATTCATCTTATCAACGCTACGACGTTTATCAATAATAGCGATAGATGTTTTCAAAAATTCTGCCAACTTACGAGCACGAGTCACCCCTCCATGGTCTGGGCTGACAACCACATAGTCAGAACCAACCATACCACGACGCTCAAAATAATCTGCAATCAGAGGAGCTCCCATCAAATGATCCACAGGAATATCA
>CAKMPG010000258.1:0-2588 GCA_927911355.1 Streptococcus mitis
ATCTTGGTAAATGGCATCTCGCATAGCCTTGATGTGAGCTTCTAAGTAAGCAATCCGATAGTCATCTGCTACATAACCATTTTCATCCGGTGTATCCATAGCACCGAGTCCATTTTCTACGATGAACATAGGCTTTTGGTAACGATCCCAGATGGCATTGAGGGTGATGCGAAGGCCAAGTGGGTCAATCTGCCATCCCCATTCTGAGGATTCAAGATAAGGATTTTTGAGAGAGGCAAAAACATTTCCAGCAGTTAATTCTTTAACTTCTGGATCACCTGACGCCACTCGACTTGCATAGTAAGAGAAGGAAACAAAGTCAACAGTATTGTTCTTCAACAAGTCCAGATCCTCAGCCGTCATTTGAATCTCAATCCCCTCACGCTCCCACTGCTTCTTGGCATAGTTTGGGTATTCCCCACGCGCTTGAACATCAATGAAGAAGTAACTCTTGCGGTCTTCCTCCATGGCTGCCCAGTAGTCTCTCGGATGGGCTGTGTTAGGATAGTATTGCCCTGCTGCCAACATACATCCCACCTTGTTTTCTGGGTCAATTTCGTGGGCAATTTTCGTCGCAAGGGCTGAAGCTACTAGCTCATGGTGGGCAGCCTGATATTTAACCTGTTCTTGATTTTCTCCTTCTTCAAAACAGAGTCCAGCTCCCATAAAGGGTGCATGGAGAATCATGTTGATTTCATTGAAGGTTAGCCAGAATTTGACCAAGCCCTTATAGCGGGTAAAGAGTGTGCGACAAAGTTTTTCATAGAAGTCTAACATCCGACGATTGCGCCAACCACCGTATTCTTCAATCAAGTGCATAGGACAGTCGAAATGCGTAATGGTAACCAGAGGTTGGATTCCATACTTATAACATTCCTTAAACAAGTCCTCATAAAAGGCTAGACCAGCTTCATTTGGCACTGTTTCGTCGCCCTTAGGAAAAATCCGAGTCCAAGCAATGGATAGACGATAAGTCTTAAAGCCCATTTCCGCAAAAAGGGCAATATCTTCCTTGTAATGATGGTACATATCAATAGCTTGCTTGGCTGGGTAAAAATAGCCCTCCTCAAACGAAAACATCTTTTTCTGACCTGTGATAATGGCTTCACGATCTGGACCGATGGGGACGACATCCACATTCGCCAATCCACGACCTTCTAAATTATAAGCACCCTCACACTGGTTGGCAGCTGTCGCTCCGCCCCACAAGAAACCATCCGGAAAAGTCAGTTTTTCGGTCATAACTCTACTCACTTTCTTATTTGCTTGTTCATTTACTTATATTATAACTTATTCTGTAAACCTTTTCTTATAAAATACTGTGACATACTGATACTATTCTACTATTTAAGTTTATCAGATTGTTTTTTAAAAAATTATCCTCTAGAAAAAAGTAAATAGCCTCCCCTGAAACAAAAAAGAAGACTGAAAACTAGTCTCCTCTGTTCCTTTTAAATCAATGCCGTGATAGCCGTTACTAGTCCAAAAACGATACCTGGTGCATTAGCTGCTGCAAGGGGGATATCTCTTTCTTTTTTGAAAAGACCGTAGTAAACCCAGAGACTACAGTTGATGGCAGCAACCAAGGGCTGGATGAAATTTCCTTTTTGACCAGCCAGATTGTTCATGATTTGTGGGAAGTAAGACACATACATCATAACAGACATAAAGGTCGCTACCCAACCTAAAATTTTCATTTGTTTTTCAGACATTTTCAAAACCTCTTTCATTTTTACTGAATCTTATTTTAAAATATTCTTTCAAAACAATCAAGTCTTTAAAACTTTTGTTATAAAGATATAAACTATCACAATCTTGTTATAAGAAAGAGGGAACAGAAAAAAGACCGAATTGCTCCGTTCTGTTTACTCAATCAAATATTAGAAAATGAATACTCCTTTTCAATGAATCGATTGATTGATGGTAAATAAGCCGTTAGAAATTATTGACAGTATCGAAATTTTCTAGTAAAATGAATTTTGTTAATACCTAAATGGTGTGTAGTTTTCTATCAACATAGTCAGGAGAAAAGGAACTTATGCTAAAAAAATTTAATGAATTGTCACTGAAAGATAAGGCTTATCTAATTGGCGGTTTGAGCTTATTAGTCATTGTGATCTCATTTGGTCTACTCAATCGTCAAACAGTAACTGTCAGTCTTGTCTTTACACAACTATCTGCTCCCTTGATTTTGGTGATTTTTACTTGTCTAGTAATCGGGATCATTGCTGGTAGTGCTATTGGTATTAGCTATCACCATAACAAGACTCAAGATCTGAGAAGCCGCATTGCTGAAGCAGAAGCGACTATCAATATAAAAGACAGGGAGCTTGTCCAGTACGAGGAACAGGTGCAACAATTAAAACAGGAAGCCAAACAATAAGGGCTCTATAATATTTGTAGTGGGTAAATCCCCTATAGATATTATGGAGCCTATTTTTGTGTAGAAAAAAGTCCCATATGACCTATAATGAAAAGCGACGAAACAACTCATTAGAAAGAATCATATGGAACCATTACATTTTATCACAAAACTACTCGATATCAAAGACCCTAATGTCCAAATTATGGATGTTGTTAATAGAGAT
>CAKMPG010000259.1:0-3237 GCA_927911355.1 Streptococcus mitis
TCACCAAACTTGGTAAAGAAACCTGTGATATTTTCCGCAGCATGGTCTGTTCCAATGACCGCTCCGCTATGGGAACCAGCAAGGGCATACTGAGCAATCATACGGCAACGTGCCTTGATATTCCCCTTGTTGAAGTCTGAAACAGGACTACCTGTCGCTTCAACTGCAGCTGTCATAGCATCAGCAGATTCCTTAATATTGACAACTAAACTGATATCAGGCTGGATAAAGGCTAGTGCTTTTGAGCATCTGCTTCATCGGCTTGCACTCCATATGGCAGGCGGACAGCGATAAATTTGTAGCTGTCATCTCCCGTTTCAGCTCGCAGTTCTTCCATAGCCAGTTGAGCCAATCGTCCTGCTAAAGTTGAGTCTTGTCCTCCAGAAATTCCTAGTACAAAGGTTTTTAGGAAGGGATGTTTTTTCAGATATCTTTTTAAAAAAATCAATGGAACGACGGATTTCTTCCTGGGCATCAATCACTGGTTTGACACCCAGCTCTTGGATAATCGTTTCTTGCAAACTCATTCTTCTTCTCCTTCACCAAGGGCTTCCTTGCGCATTTTGTCAATCAAGTCCATCTTGTCTTGCCATACATCACGCGCCAAATCCACTGGATAATGCTGAGGATTGAGCACGCGCTTGTACTCATCCCAAAGCTTGTCAAATTCCTTACGAGCATAATCCTGAATCTCAGTCAAGCTAGGCAAATTGTAAATCAATTTCCCATCTTTAAAAATATCCACCAAGAGAGGCACAGCGTCAAAATTACGAACGGTCTTCTTGATGTAAGTATAGGTTGGATGGAACATCTTGATTTCTGTCATGCTGGCAACATCTACGCCATCATAAGTGACATAGTCTCCTTCTGACTTGCCTTTTTCACGACTGGTAATGCGCCACACCTGCTTCTTACCTGGCGTAGACACTTTTTCAGCATTATTTGACAGCTTAATCGTATTGCGCATGTTCCCATTTTCATCTTCGATTGCAACAATCTTGTAAACTGCCCCAAGAGCTGGCTGGTCATAGGCTGTAATCAGCTTTGTACCCACTCCCCAGACATCAATCTTGGCCTTTTGCATCTTGAGGTTGAGGATGGTATTTTCATCTAGATCATTAGAAGCATAAATCTTAGCCTCGGTAAATCCAGCCTCGTCCAGTTGCTGACGAACTTTCTTGGAAATGTAAGCAATATCCCCAGAGTCAATCCGCACACCCATAAAGTTAATCTGGTCCCCCAACTCACGCGCCACCTGAATGGCAGCTGGTACACCGATGCGAAGGGTGTCATAGGTATCCACAAGAAAGACGCAATTTTTGTGGGTCGCAGCATAAGCCTTGAAAGCTTCATAATCATTGCCATAAACCTGCACCAAGGAATGGGCATGGGTCCCCAAGACAGGAATGTCAAAGAGTTTACCCGCACGCACGTTACTAGTTCCATTGGCTCCACCAATCACCGCTGCGCGTGTTCCCCAGATAGCCGCATCCATTTCTTGAGCCCGACGTGTCCCAAACTCCATCAAAGGTTCATCCTCAATAACTGAACGAATACGAGCTGCCTTAGTCGCCACCAAAGTCTGGTAGTTGACGATATTCAAAAGAGCCGTTTCCACCAACTGACACTGGGCTAGAGGGCCTTCCACCTGCACAATAGGCTCATTAGCAAAAACCAAGTCCCCTTCTTGGGCAGAACGAACGGTCAACTCCAACTTGAAATTGCGGAGGTAGTCCAAGAATGCCCCATGATAGCCTAGAGACTCCAAATAGGCAATATCACTATCTGAAAAACGTAAATCTTCAAGATAACTCACAATTCTTTCCAAACCTGCAAAAACCGCATAGCCATTCTTAAAAGGCTGTTGGCGGAAATAAACCTCAAAGACCGCCTTTTTATTGTGAATTCCTTGGTCAAAGTAAACCTGCATCATGTTAATCTGGTACAAGTCCGTGTGCAATGTCAAACTATCATCTGGATACATACTTTTCCTACTTCCTTAACTAGAAACCAATGAAAATTTTCAAGAACTTTCATGTGTTCCAATAAATTAGTACTATTATAACACATTTTAGCTGGATTGAGAAAAGAGTAACAAGCTATTCTCCACTCTCCAGTTCATCCATGTCTTGCTCAAATTTTTTTCTGAGCCCATTTACCATAGCTCTTCAGACCAAGATTGCCAATAAAGACCCAGGGAAGGTAAATAACATAAGTAATGACCCAAGCAGATAGGTATTTACCGTTCAAAGGATTGTGCTGATAAATTTCTATGTTGAATTGATAATTCTGTAACATCAAAAGAGCCGTAATAGCCAAGGTTAGTAAAAAACAACCCAAAATCGTAAAATGAAAACGACTATAGTAGGTCACTCCCAGATAACGGGCACGATTAAAAAAGAAGAAAATTCCTACTATCAGAGTATAAACTAGAAAATTCGGATTAAAAAGAGATGGAGCCAACACTGCCACCAAATAGCTTAGAAGTACAAGCCCAATAAAGAGGGAAAAGGATTCCGCCCCAGCTTTATTAATTAGTTGTTCTTCTCTTTCGTCAAGTAATTGATAATGAATAAATTTATTTACCATCTTCTTCCTCCCAAAATAATTGGTCTAGGGTTTTCCCTAAACATCTGCAAATGGACTGGCAGAGCGAGAGACTGGGATTGTATTTTCCCGCCTCTATCAAACCAATAGTCTGGCGCGTCACCCCGACAGCATCTGCTAGTTGACCCTGAGTTAAATCAAGCTCTACCCGAGCTAATTTTAATTTTAAATTTTTAGCCACCTGCGTCCTCCTTATAGTTTTAATACTCATCTACTCTTAAAAAATCCAAAACCAACACAAGCTGTCAGCTATTTATTATAACCTCATTAATTAGCACTCCAATATTATCTTCAGCCTAAAATCAGTATGTTGGATTGTTTGAAATAAACTTCCTAGTTTGCTATTTGATTTTTGTTTTAGTATTAGCTTTAGTAGGGTCTTTTAAACGAGTTTTGATTGCTTGTATTTCTTGTTTAGTTGATTTCATATCACTATTATATAATGCTTTTGGAAATGAGTCTAGCATAAGACAAAAACGTGTACACAACAAGAGCAGGAGCATAGCAAGATGACTGATTTTTTTGCTGGATTTGCAGTCTGCAAAATAATGCTAAATAAAACTAAAATGAATACTCCTTGCTTTTCTTGAGAGTGAAAAAATACAATAAAAATGATTGTAGTGATTACCA
>CAKMPG010000260.1:0-8080 GCA_927911355.1 Streptococcus mitis
AAAAAATTCTCCCGTGTGGAGAAGGCTTTTTATCTTTCCATCGCATTTACAGCTCTGGTTTTAGCAGTAAGTATTATCTTTATGCAGACACGACTCTTGCAAGTGCAAAGTGATTTGACAAAAATCAATGCGCAGATAGAGGAGAAGAAGACAGAGCTCGACGATGCCAAGCAGGAAGTGAATGAATTGATTCGTTCAGAGCGCTTAAAAGAGATTGCAGATAAAAAAGATTTGAAATTGAATAATGAAAATATCCGAACAGCGGAGTAAGATATGAAATGGACAGAAAAAATAACCCGATTTGCGATAAAAAATCGTAAATCTCCGGCAGAAAACCGTAGAATAGTTGGTAAGTACATCAGTTTTGGAGCTGTTATCCTTTTTGCTATCTTTCTGGTTAATTTTGCGATTATCATCGGAAGGGGTAGTAAATTTGGTACTGATTTGGTAAAAGAAGCTAAGAAGGTTCACCAAACAACTCGCACAGTTCCTGCTAAGCGTGGAACTATCTATGACCGAAATGGAGTGCCTATCGCTGAAGATGCGACTTCATATAATGTGTATGCTGTTATTGATAAAAAATACAAGTCAGCAACGGGAAAAATTCTTTATGTAGAGGATTCGCAGTTTAATAAAGTAGCAGAAGTTTTCCATAAATATTTGGATATGGATGAAGCCTATGTAAAAGAGCAACTGGCCCAACCAAATCTGACCCAAGTTTCTTTTGGTGCAAAAGGAAATGGGATTACCTATGCCAATATGATGGCGATTAAAAAAGAATTAAAAGAGGCTAGTGTTGAAGGAATTGACTTTACAACTAGCCCTAACAGAAGCTATCCAAATGGACAATTTGCTTCTAGTTTTTATTGGTTTAGCCCAACTTCATGAAAATGAGGATGGTAGCAAGAGTTTGTTAGGAACTTCTGGTTTAGAGAGTTCTTTGAATACTATTCTTGCAGGGACAGATGGGATTATTACCTATGAAAAGATCGTTTAGGAAATATCGTCCCAGGTACGGAACAGATATCACAGAAGACTGTGAATGGTAAGGATGTCTATACAACATTGTCTAGCCCACTCCAATCTTTTATGGAAACCCAGATGAATGCCTTTCTAGAAAAGGTAAAGGGTAAGTACATGACGGCGACCTTGGTCAGTGCCAAAACAGGGGAAATTCTCGCAACAACGCAACGACCAACCTTTGATGCCGATACTAAGGAAGGAATCACTAAGGACTTTGTCTGGCGTGATATTCTTTATCAAAGTAACTATGAACCAGGGTCAACCATGAAGGTCATGACGCTAGCTGCTTCTATTGATAACAATACCTTCCCAGGTGGGGAATTTTTCAATAGCAGTGAATTAAAAATAGCAGATGCAACCATTCGAGACTGGGACGTTAACGAAGGTTTGACGAGTGGTGGAACAATGACCTTTTCTCAAGGTTTTGCCCACTCTAGTAATATCGGGATGACCTTGCTCGAGCAGAAAATGGGAGATGCGACTTGGCTGGATTATCTCAATCGCTTTAAGTTTGGGGTGCCGACGCGTTTTGGTCTGACTGATGAGTATACAGGTCAATTGCCTGCAGATAATATTGTCAATATTGCCATGAGTGCATTTGGTCAGGGGATTTCTGTAACGCAGACCCAGATGCTACGTGCTTTTACAGCCATTGCCAATGATGGTGTTATGTTAGAGCCGAAATTTATCAGTGCCCTTTATGACCCTAATGACCAATCTGTTCGTAAATCTCAAAAAGAGGTTGTCGGAAATCCTGTATCGAAAGAAGCGGCATCAGTCACGCGTGACCACATGGTTATGGTTGGAACAGACCCTACATATGGAACTATGTATAATCATAGTACAGGCAAGGCAACTGTCAATGTTCCGGGTCAGAATGTGGCCCTTAAATCAGGGACTGCGCAGATTGCAGATGAGAAAAATGGTGGTTATCTTACAGGTTCAACAAACTACATTTTCTCAGTTGTTTCTATGCACCCAGCGGAAAATCCTGACTTTATCCTCTATGTGACTGTTCAACAACCTGAGCATTATTCAGGTATTCAACTTGGAGAGTTTGCCAATCCAATTCTTGAAAGAGCCTCAGCTATGAAAGAATCACTCAATCTTCAGTCAACTGCTAAGAATTTGGAGCAGTTTAGTAAGACTACAAGTTATGCAATGCCTGCAACTAAGGATTACACGCCGGGTGATTTAGCAGAGGAATTACGACGTAACCTTGTTCAACCAATCGTTGTGGGTACTGGAACAAAGATTAAAGAGTCTTCTGTAGAAGAAGGAAAAAATCTAGCACCTAACCAACAAGTTCTCCTTTTATCTGATAAGGTAGAAGAAATTCCAGACATGTATGGTTGGAAAAAAGAGACTGCTGAGACCTTTGCCAAATGGTTAGATATTAAATTAGAATTTGAAGGCTCAGGTTCCGTTGTTCAAAAGCAAGATGTTCGGACTAATACAGCTATCAAAAACATTAAAAAAATTAAATTAACTTTAGGAGACTAATATGTTTATTTCTATCAGTGCTGGAATTGTGACATTTTTACTAACTTTAGTAGGAATTCCGGCCTTTATCCAATTTTATAGAAAGGCGCAAATTACAGGCCAGCAGATGCATGAGGATGTCAAACAGCACCAGGCAAAAGCTGGGACTCCTACAATGGGAGGTTTGGTTTTCTTAATTGCTTCTGTTTTAGTTGCTTTCTTTTTCGCCCTATTTAGTAATCAACTCAGCAATAATGTTGGTATGATTTTATTTATCTTGGTTCTCTATGGTTTAATCGGATTTTTAGATGACTTCCTCAAGGTCTTCCGTAAAATCAATGAGGGCCTTAATCCCAAACAGAAATTGGCTCTTCAGCTTCTAGGTGGTGTCATTTTCTACCTTTTCTATGAGCGTGGTGGCGATATGCTTTCTGTCTTTGGCTACCAAGTGCATCTAGGGATTTTCTATATTGTCTTCGCTCTTTTCTGGCTAGTCGGTTTTTCAAACGCAGTAAACTTGACAGACGGTATTGACGGTTTAGCTAGCATTTCCGTTGTGATTAGTTTGTCTGCCTATGGAGTTATTGCCTATGTGCAAGGTCAGATGGATATCCTTCTAGTGATTCTTGCCATGATTGGTGGTTTGCTTGGTTTCTTTGTCTTTAACCATAAGCCTGCTAAGGTCTTTATGGGAGATGTGGGAAGTTTGGCTCTCGGTGGGATGCTGGCAGCTATTTCAATGGCTCTCCACCAAGAATGGACTCTCTTGATTATCGGAATTATTTATGTCTTTGAAACAACTTCGGTCATGATGCAAGTCGGCTATTTCAAAATGACTGGTGGAAAACGTATTTTCCGTATGACGCCTGTGCATCACCATTTTGAACTTGGAGGATTGTCTGGTAAAGGAAATCCTTGGAGCGAGTGGAAGGTTGACTTCTTCTTTTGGGGAGTGGGGCTTCTAGCAAGTCTCCTGACCCTAGCAATTTTGTATTTGATGTAAGAATGGCACCCTGATGTTTCAGGGTGTTTTTGCTTTTTAAAAAATATTGGTCAATTAAAGTCAAATTCCTTGACCTTTTTTGACTAATGTAGTATATTATGAACGTAAGGTAAATGAAAGCCTTACTAGAACACTTATTTAAAGTAAAATAGAAAGAGGTGGGGTCTATGTTTAATCTAGAAATCTTTAGAAGTAAAGATAGTCTACTCCTGCTTGAAAAAGAAAAACCAGAAATAGTACGTAGAGTAGCAATCTAGCTAGTCTAAATTTTTTAAGATAAAGGTCAAAGATAGTCAATATCAGTAATCATAACTAAGTAAATAAAAAGAGGTAAAGAATATGAACAACAACTTTAATAATTTTAACAACATGGATGATTTATTTAACCAATTGATGGGTGGTATGCGAGGATATAGTTCTGAAAATCGCCGTTACTTGATTAATGGACGTGAAGTCACACCTGAGGAATTTGCTCACTATCGTGCAACTGGTCAATTGCCAGGAAATGCAGAAACTGATGGACAAATGAAACAACAGTCTTCAGGTATGAAACAAGATGGTGTCCTTGCTAAACTGGGTCGAAACTTGACTGCAGAAGCGCGTGAGGGCAAGTTGGATCCTGTCATCGGACGAAACAAGGAAATTCAAGAAACATCTGAAATCCTTTCACGCCGTACCAAGAATAATCCTGTTTTAGTAGGAGACGCAGGTGTTGGTAAGACAGCAGTTGTCGAAGGCTTAGCACAAGCTATTGTGAATGGTGATGTTCCAGCTGCTATTAAGAATAAGGAAATTATTTCCATTGATATCTCAGGACTTGAGGCTGGGACTCAATACCGCGGTAGTTTTGAAGAAAACATTCAAAACTTGGTAAACGAAGTCAAAGAAGCTGGAAATATTATCCTTTTCTTCGACGAAATTCACCAAATTCTTGGTGCTGGTAGCACAGGTGATGGTCAAGGGTCTAAAGGTCTTGCTGATATCTTGAAACCAGCTCTTTCACGTGGAGAATTGACAGTGATTGGCGCAACTACTCAAGATGAATACCGTAATACTATCTTGAAAAATGCAGCCCTTGCTCGTCGTTTCAACGAAGTGAAGGTTAATGCTCCATCTGCTGAAGATACTTTCAAGATTCTTCAAGGTATTCGAGATCTTTATCAACAACACCACAATGTTATTTTGCCAGATGAAGTCTTAAAAGCTGCCGTTGATTACTCTGTTCAATATATTCCACAACGTAGCTTGCCAGATAAAGCTATCGACCTTGTCGATGTTACGGCGGCTCACTTGGCAGCTCAGCATCCAGTAACAGATGTTCATGCTGTTGAACGTGAAATTGAGGCAGAAAAAGACAAGCAAGAAAAAGCAGTTGAGGCAGAAGATTTTGAAGCAGCTCTAAACTATAAAACACGCATTGCAGAATTGGAAAAGAAAATCGAAAACCATACAGAAGATATGAAAGTGACTGCAAGTGTCAACGATGTGGCTGAATCTGTAGAACGTATGACGGGTATTCCAGTATCTCAAATGGGGGCTACGGACATCGAACGTTTGAAAGATATGGGTCATCGTTTGCAGACGAAAGTTATTGGTCAAGATAAGGCCGTTGAAGCAGTAGCAAAAGCTATCCGTCGTAACCGTGCTGGTTTTGATGAAGGTAACCGTCCAATTGGTAGCTTCCTCTTTGTAGGTCCTACTGGTGTTGGTAAGACTGAGTTGGCTAAACAATTGGCTCTTGATATGTTCGGAACGAAAGATGCTATCATCCGTTTGGATATGTCTGAATACAGTGACCGCACATCCGTATCTAAATTGATTGGTACAACTGCAGGTTATGTTGGGTATGATGACAATAGCAATACTTTGACAGAACGTGTCCGTCGCAATCCTTACTCTATCATTCTCTTGGACGAAATTGAAAAGGCTGACCCTCAAGTCATCACCCTTCTCCTTCAAGTTTTGGACGATGGTCGTTTGACAGATGGTCAAGGTAACACTGTCAACTTCAAGAATACGGTGATTATCGCAACTTCAAACGCAGGCTTTGGTTACGAAGCTAACTTGACAGAAGATGCTGATAAACCAGAATTGATGGATCGTTTGAAACCTTACTTCCGTCCAGAATTCCTTAACCGTTTCAATGCTGTCATCGAATTCTCACACTTGAGCAAAGAAGATCTTTCTAAGATTGTAGACCTTATGTTGGTTGAAGTTAACAAGACGCTTTCTAAGAAAGACATTGACTTGGCAGTGAGCGAAGCTGCTAAAGAATACATGACTGAGGAAGGCTACGATGAAGTCATGGGTGTTCGTCCACTCCGTCGTGTGGTTGAACAACAAATCCGTGACAAAGTCACAGACTTCCACTTGGATAACCTTGATGCTAAACACCTAGAAGCTGACATGGAAGATGGTGTTTTGGTCATTCGTGAAAAAGCCTAAGACAGAATTTTGAGCATAAAAAAGAAGGAACCAGCTGAAAAACTGGTTCCTTTTTTGTGTTTAAATCACATGACGTTCAAAGGCATCATCTGAAATCCCTTGTTCTAGAATGAGTTTCGCCCATTCTTTAGCAGAAAAGAGGCTGTGATCCTTGTAGTTGCCGCAAGATTCGATGGTTGTTCCAGGGACGTCTTCCCAAGTAGTAGTCTCAGCGATTTCCTTGAGCGAATCCTTGATAACAGTCGCGATTTCAGCACTGGTGTGACGTCCCCACATAATCATGTGGAAGCCTGTGCGGCAGCCAATGGTGAACAGTCAATCATGCCGTCGATGCGGGTACGGATGAGTTTAGCCAAGAGGTGCTCGATGGTGTGAAGTCCAGCGGTAGGAATCGAGTCTTCATTTGGTTGTACCAAGCGAATATCATAATTGGAGATGATGTCTCCTTTTGGCCCTGTTTCTTCCCCAATCAAGCGAACATAGGGTGCTTTAACAATGGTGTGGTCAAGTTCAAAACTTTCAACAATAACTTCTTTTGACATGGTAAATCCTTTCAGTTTTCTAATTTCATTATAACATAAAGCCGGCTCCTGAGACAGAGAGAAAACCTCTCCGAGAGTGGAGAGGTTCAAATCTTTATTTACGATACAAGCGGTCGTATTGGTAGTATGGGTCAAAGGTTACGTTGATACCCAGTTTACGAAGGACATTCTTGTCTTCATCAGTCAAGATGATAGTTGAGTGGGCTTCGCTTCCTTTGAGGTTGCCAAGTTCTTCCATAGCACGAGCAGCATCAGGATTTTCCGTAGCTGTGATAGCTAGAGCAATCAGGATTTCATTTGAATGCAGGCGTGGATTGCGGCTACCCAGATGATCGATTTTAAGACCTTGGATCGGCTTGACGACTTCAGGCTCGATGAGTTTTACTTCCTTGGCAATGTTAGCTGATTTCTTGATGGCGTTGATCAAGGCAGCGGCTGTAGGACCAAAGAGTTCTGAGTTCTTACCAGTGACAATTTCCCCAGTTGGCAATTCAAGGGCTAGGGCTGGTCCGCCAGTTTCTTCTGCTTTTTGACGCGCAACGACAGCAACCTTACGGTCTGCTGGTGTGATGCCGAGGTCATTCATAAGCAACTCGATTTTCTTGACAGCTGCTTCGCCAACTTTTTCGGCTTTAAAATCAAGAACAGTTTGATAGTAACGGCGGATGATTTCTTGTTTAGAAGCTTCGACAGCAGCATCGTCATCAGTAATAGCGAAACCAACCATGTTGACACCCATATCTGTCGGTGAAGCGTATGGAGATTCTCCAAGGATACGTTCTAACATGCGTTTGAGCACTGGGAAAATTTCAATATCACGGTTGTAGTTGACAGTGGTTTCTCCGTAAGTTTGGAGATGGAAGGGGTCAATCATGTTGACATCATCAAGGTCTGCTGTAGCAGCCTCGTAGGCCAAGTTGACTGGGTGATGAAGGGGGAGATTCCAAACTGGGAAGGTTTCAAATTTAGCGTAGCCAGACTTGATGCCATTGATTTGGTCGTGGTACATATTGGACATACAGGTTGCCAATTTTCCAGAACCAGGTCCAGGAGCGGTTACGACGATCAAGTTGCGACTGGTTTTGATGTAGTCGTTTTTCCCCATACCTTCTGGAGAAATGATGTGATCCATATCTGTCGGATATCCTTTGATTGGATAGTGAAGATAAGAATCAATTCCGTTTTTCTCAAGTTGGTTGCGGAAGGCATCTGCAGCTGGTTGACCAGCGTACTGTGTGATGACAACGGAGCCAACAAAAATTCCCAATTCATTGAATTTGTCAATCAGACGAAGAACTTCTTGGTCATAAGAAATGCCCAAGTCACCACGTGCTTTGGAATGTTCGATGTTGTTAGCATTAATGGCAATTACAACCTCGACTTGCTCTTTCAATTCTTGCAAGAGCTTGATTTTGTTGTCAGGTTCATAACCAGGAAGGACACGAGCAGCGTGGAAATCTTCTAACATTTTGCCACCAAACTCTAAGTAGAGCTTGCCGTCAAATTGGTTAATGCGCTCCAAAATGTGGTCGCGCTGTAGATTCAAATATTGTTCAGAACTAAAAGCTTGTTTTTTCATTTTTTT
>CAKMPG010000261.1:0-4729 GCA_927911355.1 Streptococcus mitis
ATTGATGACATCAGATAGAAAGCCTTGGGCTCCCATTCCAATAGCCACCCCAGCAATCCCAGCCCCTGCCAGCAAACTAGAAACTGGCAAACCCAAAATAGACAATATACAGTAAAGCAAAAAGAAATAAAGGGTATAAATTAAAACACATTTCTCTAATAAACGTGAAATGGTTTTTCTGACGCCCGACATCATGACGAGACATTTTTAGAGAAGGTTTAACAATTCTCTGCACCATGGTATGGAGCAATTTCTTAGCTATATAGAAGAGTAAAAATAAGAATAAAAGAGAAAGTACCTTGGTCAAGATATTCTCGATAATCGCTGTAACATCAAGCTTATTGAGATAGGTTTGAATAAATTCTTGCATAGAAAACTCCTTTCATTTATTATACCATACTTTCACAAGTGATGAATCTCCATAAATATTCAAAAATAATAGCAAAAATAGACAGAAAATTCTTGATTTTAGTTCATATTTATACTATAATCATAAACATTACACAACAAAGGAAATTGTTATGAAAAAATTCATTCATGCTTGGAATAAGGCAAGCCTAATCAAACGGATTTTGATTGGCATGCTTATTGGAGGAACCCTAGGACTGACACTTCCTAACATTTCAGGAATTGGTTTACTTGGAGATCTCTTTGTTGGTGGCCTTAAAGCCATCGCACCCATTCTAGTCTTTGCCCTCGTTGCTAACGCCCTTTCCCAACATCAAAAGGGCCAAGATAGCAATATGAAAACGGTCATCTTCCTTTACTTGGTGGGAACCTTTGCAGCTGCACTTATCGCTGTACTAGCAAGTTTCATCGTACCTGTTGAAATTACCCTAAATAGTGCTAATACCGATATTGCTCCACCAGATGGGATTGGACAAGTCCTCAGCAACCTCTTGCTCAAACTGGTTGACAACCCAGTCAATGCCCTTGTCACAGCCAACTACATCGGTATCCTATCCTGGGCAGTTGTTTTCGGGATTGCTATGAGAGAAGCCAGCAAAAATAGTAAAGAATTGCTGAAAACCATAGCTGATGTGACTTCTAAGATTGTCGAATGGATTATCAACCTAGCTCCATTTGGTATCCTTGGTCTTGTCTTCAAAACCATCTCTGATAAGGGAATCGGAAGCCTCGCTAACTACGGAATCTTGCTTGCCCTCTTGGTGACAACTATGTTCTTTGTCGCTCTGGTTGTCAATCCATTGATTGCCTTTCTCTTTATGAAGAGAAATCCTTATCCCCTCGTTTGGAAATGTTTGCGTGTCAGCGGTGTTACAGCCTTCTTTACTCGTAGTTCTGCGGCGAACATCCCTGTCAACATGAAACTTTGTCACGACCTTGGACTAGATCCAGATACCTATTCGGTTTCTATCCCACTCGGTTCTACTATCAACATGGCTGGGGCTGCGATTACCATTAACGTTCTAACCCTTGCTGCAGTAAATACTTTGGGAATCCCTGTTGACTTTGCGACAGCCTTTGTCCTCAGTGTGGTAGCAGCTATCTCAGCCTGTGGCGCTTCTGGTATTGCGGGCGGTTCCCTCCTTCTTATCCCAGTTGCTTGTAGCCTTTTCGGTATTTCTAACGATATTGCCATGCAAGTTGTTGGGGTTGGATTTGTGATTGGGGTCATCCAAGATTCATGCGAAACAGCTCTCAACTCTTCAACAGATGTCCTCTTTACTGCCGTTGCCGAATACGCGGCAGCCCGTAAAAAATAACTCATAAAGGCAAGCCTGCTCAGGTCTTGTCTTTTCCGCTTTTATTCTAACTTACTAGGAAATCCTTATGTCTATTAGCCAACGTACGACCAAGCTCATCTTAGCTACCTGTCTTGCCTGCCTTCTTGCTTATTTTCTCAATCTCTCCTCAGCTGTCTCGGCTGGAATCATCGCCCTCTTGAGCCTATCCGATACCCGTAGAAGTACCTTAAAACTGGCCCGAAATCGGCTCTTTTCCATGCTTCTAGCTTTGGTTATCGGAGTTCTGGCTTTTTACTTGAGCGGATTTCATATCTGGAGCCTTGGCCTCTATCTTGCCCTCTACGTGCCTCTAGCTTATAAGATGGGCTGGGAAATTGGCATCACACCAAGCACTGTTTTGGTTAGCCACCTCTTGGTACAAGAGTCAACCTCTCCAGACCTCCTAGTCAATGAATTCCTTCTCTTTGCTATCGGTACAGGATTTGCCTTGCTTGTCAATCTCTACATGCCTTCACGAGAAGAGGAAATTCATCACTACCACACATTGGTAGAAGAAAAGTTAAAAGATATTCTCCAGCGCTTCAAATATTATTTATCCAGAGGGGACGGACGCAACCGAGCACAGCTGGTTGAAGAATTGGACACCCTTTTGGAAGAGGCACTCAGACTAGTCTATTTGGATCACTCTGACCACCTCTTTCACCAAACCGACTACCATATCCACTATTTTGAAATGAGACAGCGACAAAGTCGTATCCTGCGAAATATGGCCCAGCAAATCAACACCTGTCACCTAGCTGCCAGTGAAAGCCTAATTTTGGCCCAACTCTTTTCAAAAATTGCCGGTCAACTGAGCCAGACCAATCCTGCTTCTGATTTGCTAGATGAAATTGAACGTTATCTGGAAGTCTTCCGTAACCGCAGTCTGCCCAAGACAAGAGAAGAATTTGAAACCCGCGCCACACTTCTTCAACTCCTACGTGAAGCAAAAACCTTCATACAAGTAAAAGTTGACTTTTACCAAAAATATGGACAGTAAAAAAAGAAAACTTCAGACCAATCACAAAAGGTGAATATCTGAAGTTTTCTTTTTATTTTATAAGTTATTACCATAAAGGTTAATAGTAAAAATGGAATAAGGTCTAAATATTCAACATCTTTTTTTATAGAGGGCTAAGGTAAAACCCTACATACTTTGCTGTCTTATTATCCACGACACTAAGTTTTACAAATCAATTTCATTTACCAAACATAGTTAGTAAGACAGTTACCGCTTCCTTACCATTACGACGGAAAAATCCACGAATCAATATCATTCGCGGACTTTTACTAGTGAAGCGTTTAGGTAGACCGTCATAGCGGTTACCTATTATTAGATTACGACACTGAGTTTTACGAAGCGACAATATTCGTAAAACTTTACTAGTGGAGCGCCCAGCCAAGTTCCATAGAAACTTGGCGTTAGTTACTTAGATTGTTACACAATCAAGTAACTTTGGCGATCTACATTTTTTCCTCCAACTCTACGTCTGGATACTTATCCGCAAACCAACGGAGGGCAAAGTCATTTTCAAAGAGGAAGACTGGTTGGTCAAAACGGTCTTTGGCCAAGATATTTCGGCTTGAGGACATCCGTTCATCCAAGTCCTCTGGCTTAATCCAACGAACAGTCTTTTTACCCATAGGGCTCATGACCACTTCCGCATTGTACTCGCCTTCCATACGATGCTTGAAGACTTCAAACTGGAGTTGGCCGACAGCTCCCAGCATGTACTCGCCTGTTTGGTAATTCTTATAAAGCTGAATAGCACCTTCTTGCACCAATTGCTCGATTCCCTTGTGGAAAGATTTTTGCTTCATGACATCTTAGCAGATACTTTCATGAAAATTTCAGGTGTAAAGGTTGGCAGTGGTTCAAATTCAAATTTATTTTTCCCAACTGTCAAAGTGTCACCTACTTGATAGGTACCTGTATCGTAAACACCGATAATATCACCTGCCACGGCATTTGTCACATTCTCACGACTCTCCGCCATAAACTGAGTAACATTAGATAGTTTGGCCCCCTTACCAGTACGAGGCAGATTGACACTCATGCCACGTTCAAATTCACCTGAAACGATACGAACAAAGGCGATACGGTCACGGTGACGAGGGTCCATGTTGGCTTGGATTTTAAAGACAAATCCTGAGAAATCCTTGTCATAAGGATCCACAATTTCACCGTCTGTTTTCTTGTGTCCATGTGGTTCTGGAGCAAATTTAAGGAAGGTTTCAAGGAAGGTCTGGACACCAAAGTTAGTAAGGGCTGAGCCGAAGAAGACAGGTGTCAATTCTCCAGCCAGAATAGCTTCCTCTGAGAATTCATTTCCAGCTTCATTTAAAAGCTCAATATCATCCTTGACTTGCTCGTAGAAAGGATTGCTACCAAAAAGCTTGTCCCCATCTTCTAAACTGGCAAAACGCTCATCCCCTTTATAGAGCTCCAAGCGTTGGTTATAGAGGTCATACAAGCCTTCGAGCTTTCCCCATCCCGATTGGCCAGTTCATCGGATAGCTAGCAATGCCCAAGACTTCTTCCAATTCTTGCAAGAGGTCCAGTGGCTCACGACCGTCACGGTCCAGCTTATTCATAAAGGTAAAGACCGGAATTCCACGGTGTTTGACAACTTCAAACAATTTCTTGGTTTGGGCCTCGATACCCTTGGCAGAATCCACAACCATAACTGCAGCATCCACCGCCATCAAGGTACGATAGGTATCTTCTGAAAAGTCCTCATGCCCTGGCGTGTCGAGGATATTCACACGCTTGCCATCATAGTCAAACTGCATCACAGATGAAGTCACCGAAATCCCACGTTGCTTCTCGATATCCATCCAGTCAGACTTGGCAAAAGTCCCTGTTTTCTTTCCTTTTACGGTACCAGCCTCACGATCTCGCCCCAAAGTAGAGCAACTGCTCAGTGATGGTTGTTTTCCCGCGTCCGGATGGGAGATGATGGCAAAGGTACGACGTTTCT